>JAYTWT010000253.1:0-2115 GCA_043743295.1 Alphaproteobacteria bacterium
GCCAAGGCCTTGAGCAAGGGCTTGGCGAGGCCGAGGTCAGTAAATTGAGTCAAAGTGGTATCTTTCAGATATGCGCCAAATGCGCCCGACGGATCGTTCCGAAGGGTCGCGAAGCGCGGGTCTTTGGGGAAGCGCCCCGCGTGATGGGCGAATCTATGAGATCGTTCTCACTGCGCTCGACAGGCTGGGTCCAAAAGGACCCCACGCAGCTGGAGCGTCGCTAGCACCTAGGAGAGGCGCAGGAGGCTTATCGAGGTTATCGGTGTTAATGTCAACCCACAGGGGCGGATTGGCGCGGGTTGTTGCGTTTGGGGTGCAGCGAGATGATCGATAGTCCGCATTGTGTTGTACAGACTATCCCATAAGATGCGGACAGCTTTGGAGGCTTAGCCGTGTCCAAGTCGATGACTTTGAATGTCCGAGTAACAGGCCCGTTAAGCGAATTTGTCGCGACGAATGTCGGTGATGACGGCGCGTACGAGAATGTCAGTGAGTATGTGCGCGACCTGATCCGGCGCGACAGGGCTTTGGCTGAGCAGACGGCGTTCTTGCGGCTGAAGGCCGAACTCACCCAAGCTTTCGCCGCGCCAGACAGCACCTATATGGTCCTGGATGCAGATACGGTGATTGCGCGCAACCGACCGGGCTAACCCTGATGCCTTCGTTTCGGGTCCAGGAAGCGGCGGGGCGGCGGCTGGACGACATCTATGTCTACACCCGGGACACCTGGAGTGAGCCTCAGGCGGAGCGGTATATCCGTGGCCTGTTCGCGCGATTTTCGGAGATTGCCGCGAAACGCGTGGCGTGGCGGCCTATCCCGGCAGAATTCGGCATTGAAGGCTACTTCTGCCGCTACGGGCGGCACGTGATCTATTGGCGCGAATCGGCTGACGGCGACGTCGGTATCGTGACCGTGCTGCACGACCGCATGCATCAGATGGATCAATTCCGTCAGGACGACGAAGCATGATGGTGGGCATCCTTGGCGGTAGGGAAACTCAACAATGAAACGCGTGACCACACTGGCTGTTCTTCTTGGGCTCTTGCTGGTCCCGAGCATTACCTTGGCGCAGACCAATTCGGACCGCGCGCACATTGCCGCGGTTGAGACGAAGCTGCGATCAACGGCACTTGCGCCGGGTCAACCGCAGGAAATCCCACTCACCCAGCGGATGGCGGATCTCAAAGTCCCAGGGGTGAGCATCGCTTTCATTGAGAATGGCAAGGTGAAGTGGGTCCGCAGCTATGGCGTCGCTGACGCGGAAAAGGGCATTGCGGTCACGCCGAACACGCTTTTCCAAGCGGCTTCAATGAGCAAGGCGGTGGCCGCAGCCGGGGCGTTGAAGCTTGTTGAGCAGGGGCGGCTTGATCTGGATAGCGATGTCAATACTCGCCTGAAATCCTGGAAGGTTCCGCGTAGCGCCTATACCGCCCAGGAGAAGGTCACGCTTCGGCGGCTCCTTGGCCATACAGCAGGTCTCACCGTAAGCGGCTTCCCTGGCTATGATGCTGGCAAGCCTGTGCCCACTGTCGTTCAGATCCTCGAGGGAACGGCCCCAGCCAATACGCCGCCGGTCCGCTCATTCGAGACGCCAGGACAAGCCTTCGCCTACTCCGGCGGAGGTTTTACGGTGGCGCAGCTGTTGATGATCGAGGCCGGGGGCAAGCCCTATCCGGACTTGCTTGAAAACTTGGTGCTACGGCCCGCCCAGATGCGCCGCTCAACCTTTGTCCAACCGTTACCTCAATCGCAGCTCATCGACGCAGCGGCGGGTCACAACACCGCAGGCGAGGTTGTTTCGGGCCGCCGAAACACCTATCCGGAGTATGCTGCGGCCAGTTTGTGGACGACGCCCGGCGACTACGGGCGCTTCATGATCGGCCTTCAAAACGCGTATGCGGGGCACCGCTCGTTTCTTCGGCGCGCTTCGGCCCAGAGCATGATGACGCCCGGCCCCGGCGGCTATGGGCTAGGTGAATTCATTCGCGAACGTGGCGGGCGACCTGCCTTCATGCACGGCGGGAGCAATCGCGGTTTCCAATGCCTCTCCTTTGCCTTCCTCGACGGTTCGCGCCAGGGCGTGGTGATCATGACCAACGGTGATTCAGGCGGGC
>JAYTWT010000254.1:0-3121 GCA_043743295.1 Alphaproteobacteria bacterium
GTGTGCTGCGCGGTGGCAATCCAGCGGACATACCGGTGCAGCAACCCACCGTGTTTGACCTTATTCTGAATCGCAAAATCATCCAGGCGATTGGACTGACGATTCCGCAATCGGTGCTCGTCCAGGCGACGGAGGTGATCGAATGAGGGTATGGGTATCCGTGACCCGCCCCCACTGCTCCTCCCACGACAACGGCGTGTCGCTTGCCAGATCAAACAACGACACCGTGTCCGGGATCGTCTCGTCCAGAATCGCCGCCTGAATCTCCGGCACCAGCGTCGTCAGGTTGATCATCCGGCTGATGTAGCTGCGGTCGACGTGTTCTGCCTTGGCGCTTGCGGCATTGACGGCGGCGGTGATCAGCTTGATACTGACCAATTGACAAAGCGCATTCGCCGCAGGAGGTGCTCTTGGTTTCTACCGGCTTGGCCTCGCGGCAGATAAGCGCTATTCGTTCAGTGGCGCGTTGACTAGACGGCCCTTCAATGTCCCGCGGGTGCATCATTCTGGCAAAGGACCTTCCGTGAGAACGCACGCTATCAGCCCTGTAGGGCGCAGGAAGTTCCTGGTCGCATCGAGTGCACCATTCGTGGTATCGCTCGCCTCGGGGCAGCAACCAAGAATACTGCGCGTCGGTGCTGTGGTGGCCGAGAACTCCCCGTTCAACGCCGTGACCAGGGTGCCCTTCTTGAAGCGCATGGCGGAGCTTGGTTACGAGGAAGGTCGGAATGTCGTCTACGAGACCGAGTCTCTCCCCCCGAACAGCACAGAAGCAGCTGCCTTGCAGGCCTACCGAAATCTCGTCGCGCGCAAGGTTGACGTCTTGCACGTCGTGGGCCTGGAAATTGAGCTCAAGACCGCGCTCGCCGCCGCGGGCAAGACGCCGATTGTATTTGTTGCAGTCAACTGGGACCCGGTCGCCAAGGGTTACGTTGCCAGCCTGCGGCGGTCCGGCCGCAATGTCACCGGAGTGGTTTTTCTCGAAGTCGAGCTCACGAACAAGCGCCTCCAGCTGATGAAGGAAACGCTGCCGGGCCTCAGGGCGGCAACGGTATTCTGGGACGACCCATCGACCGACCAGTGGAAGGAACTGCAGACCGCTCCAGCCGTGCTCGGGTTGCGCATCCACGGCGTCAAGTTGGACAGCCCGCCGTACGACTTTGAACGCGCGTTCGCTGTAGTACCGGCGGAATTTCGCGGTGCCGTAATCCCTCTAGGGTCACCTCGCTTCGCGCTTCCCGAGCGTAGGAGTCTGCCCGACTTCGCGTTGCGCCGCAGGGTTCCGGCCATTTATTTCACGAGCCTTTACGTCGACGTCGGCGGTCTGATGTCCTACGGCCCGAGCTATCCGGAAATGTTCGGGCGCGCCGCGGACTACGTTGACCGTATTGCAAAGGGAGCGAAGCCTGAAGACCTTCCCATCGAGCAGCCGACCAAATTCGAGCTGGTGGTCAACCTGAAGACCGCCAAGGCGCTTGGCTTGACTATTCCAGGGCCGATCCTGCTGCGCGCCGACCGGGTGATCGAATGAGCGAGTCTGTGTTTGCCACCCGCCCCCGCTGCTCTACCCACGACAACGGCGCGTCGCTGGCCCGGGGCGAACAGCGACACGGTGTCTGGCCGCGTCTCATCCAGGATCGCAGCCGCGAATCGCGGTAGCCAATCCCAACCCCCAAGCGCATAATTCTTCGAACCCGGGTGGCAGCCTGTGGCGCGACCCGAATAGAGGAGGACTGATGTTGCGACGTTCGATCATCTCCATTACCGGCGGTGTGACGCTCGGTGCGGCGTTTCCGGTATTTGCGCAGCAGCCAGCGAACATGCCGCGCATTGCAATCTTGGGTTCCCCCGAACCCCAGTCTTTGGGGTGGGAACGCATCGATGCGTTCCGCCGGGGTCTGGCCCAGCTTGGTTATGTCGAAGGCAAAAATATTCTCATCGAGCATCGTTATACGGACGTCAACCTTGATCGCGTGGCGGCCAACGCTGCCGAACTCGTAAGCCTGAAGGTCGACGTTATCGTCACTATGGGTGGAATGGATACGCGGGCTGCTCAAAAAGCGACGAACACCATTCCGATTGTCATGGCGCAGGACCCCGATCCGGTCAGGTCGGGGTTTGTCGCCAGCCTTGGGAGACCTGGAGGCAACACCACCGGGTTGTCCTCGCTTGGTGCGGAGTTGGCTGGAAAGCGACTGGGGCTGCTGAAGGAAATAGTTCCCAAGCTCTCACGGGTGGCTGTGTTCGGAACTTCCGCCAACCCGATCAACGCGCACGCGTTGCAGGCAATCGAGTTGGCCGCAAAGGGGCTGAACGTCAAGGTTCAATACTTGGAGGTGACAGGTTCCAACGACATAGAAAATGCCCTTCGCGCGGCGGTCCAGGGCCGTGCCGAGGCTCTGGTCATACTGCCTGGCCCGGTCCTTGGCCGCGAGAGTAAACGGATTGCCACATTTGCGTCAATCTATCACCTGCCAGCAGTTTACGATTCCCAGGTCTATGTCAATAACGGTGGTCTGGTTTCCTACGCGGCAGACATTCCAGACTTGGCTCGCCGCGCGGCGAGCTATGTCGACAAGATTCTCAAAGGCGCGAAGCCCGGCGATCTTCCGATCGAGCAACCGACGAAGTTCGATCTGGCACTCAACCTGAAAACGGCGAAAGCACTTGGCCTCACGATTCCTGCGTCGGTGATGGTGAAGGCGACCAAGGTGATCGAGTGAGCGAGTCTGTACTACCGCAAAACCACGCCCGCGGCACCTCCCACGACAACGGCGTGTCGCTGGTTTTTGGGCCATAGCCAAACCAAACCCCCGCGCGCATAATTCTTCGAATCCGGGTTGCAGCCTGTGGCGCTACCCAATATGAGGAGGGCTGATGCTGCGACGTTCCATCATCTCCGTCGCCGGCGGCGTGACGCTCGGTGCTGCGCTGCCGGTGTTGGGGCAGACGCAGCGTGTGCCACATTTGGGCATCCTCGGGAACCTGTCCACCGCTCATCCTGACTCGGGAACTTTCTGGCCGGATTTGCTGGACAACATGCGGCGACTGGGCTGGGAGAATGGCCGCAATCTGATCATCGATCATCGATTCAGCATGCGCGATGCCCAAAGAATGCTGG
>JAYTWT010000255.1:0-4995 GCA_043743295.1 Alphaproteobacteria bacterium
TGCCGAAGCGAACGGCTGATTGCGAGAATGACAGTGGAGGCCGCCACCATCGTGGATCAGCGGCGTGACCCCGACTTGCACGACCTTGCGTCCGGGGAAGGCGCGTTCAAGCGCTCGCTTTGCCAGACGATCAGTCTCCCGCAACTTGAGCGGACGACCCTCTTCCCAGAGACGCGCCGTGACGACGACTCCGTTCGCAATGATGAAGTTCAAATAGCCTGCAGGCAAGTAATAGGTGATCCACTCGCCGGGCTTGGCACCTTCGAAAAACATTCTCTCATAAGGGCTGATGGAGTCGTAGTTGATGCTCGCCGTCATGGGATCGGGCATCGGCACGCGCAGGACCCGAAACGGCTTACCATCTTGGTCCGTCGCCGCCCGAAGAATGGCAAAGTTCTTCTCCATCCGACGGTGAGTTTCGGCCATGATCGGATAGCGGCGCCGCTGTGCGTCCGACACTTGCGCGAGCAGGATGGTCGAGGCGTCGGCAAAGCGTGCGAAGACGTCGACATGGCCGCCGGTGCCAATGCCCCACCGTCCATCCTTCAACCTGCCCCACTCCTCATCGGCCGGCCCTTTGTCCAGCCAGATGACATTGGGCGTCCCGTGGACGCGCGCATGCTCCGCCTCAATCTGCGCCAGCGTGAGCTTCGGATTGCGGTCGCGCTCTACCGCCTCCACAAGCAGCAAAGTTCCTCGACCGTTCGACTGCCTTGCGCCGCCTTCGCTGATCAGTTCCGAGCCTATAGTCGGTAACCCAAGATTGGCAGCAATGTCCCGGTCCATTGCTTCGACGCGGGGGTCCGGGTGGACGCCGTAACGATAGTCGGCGAGGGCGAGGCCACCCGCTGCGGTTCGCAGGAAGAACGGGCCCGGATCCTGGATCGCGCCAGAAGACTGGGGGTGAAAAAACAGTTCAACGCGCGAAAGATCAACGCCTTTGGCCTTAAGCCTCGCACGAACGACCTCCTCGGCGGCTGCCCGGGGAAGGCGACTGATGCGGTCATAGGGCGGTTGCTCATCGGAATACATCAAACGAACTTTGACGAAAGGCGTGATCTCTTTCATCACCTCGACGGCAACATCGGCGAACGGGGCCTGTCCAAGAAACCGCTGATCGCGCCATGACAGCCAGATATAGTCCTGCGGCTCGAACTCGCCCGGCGCACCAATCCGCGGCGCGGCGATTGCGGTCCCGGCCATTGGCTGCGGGGTAGCGCTGGCGTTGGCGACCGCAAGCGCGGCCAGCGACAAGCAAACCGCGAAGCGGAGTATCACCTGCATCATTCGAGCACCCGCCCTCTTTGGCGGTCAGTGTGTGCGCTCAACTGCAGAACGAGTCCATTCCGTGCGAGCCCATGTCCGCAATCCCCCCATCTGAGACGTTCACAACGTCCGCTGGGTGGACCGCGGCCGTCCGCCAGCGGTACGCCGGTACAGTCAGATTTGCGACGTTGGCATACGTTCCGGGAAGCAGACATTCGGAGCGGGAGAGTTGAGTCAGAATGCGCCTTATGCCGCCACCACCTTTTGCCCCAAAAACCTTGCCAGTGCCAGAACAAATTGGCAACATAATCCAGCCGCTATTTCACAAATGAATTCCCCCCGCCCGCCACGCGGACAGGGCCCCGCGCGCAAACGTCCAAACTCTTGTCCCGCTTACCTCCGGCGCGGACCGCCTTACGCCGCCCACGCCGCCGCGAAGCGCCGCAGGAGGGCCAGCGTCGCGCTGTCGGCCAAACTGGGAGAGGCGGCAAGGCGCAGGAACAGATGGCCGCTCCCGCGACCGCCTCGGGCTGGAAGGCCTTGCCCCTCCAGCCGGACGAGGCCGCGCTCTGCCGCCTTTAGGTCGATCCATACATCGCGGCGTCCGATCGGCGTATTCAGCGAAATTCGGCCACCCTTCTTCAGCGTGGCGGGCAAGGTCTTGACGCTCATCCACACGTCGTCACCGCGGACGATCACGCCGTCCTGCGCGCGGATGTAGACCTTCAGCTCTCCGCCGCCCGCACGCACGGTGTCGCCAGCGCGCAGTCCTGGGGGTAGGGCGATGCGGATCAGCCGACCATCGGACATCCGATGATCCACGTCGCCGCCGTTCAGGGCGATCAGCGGCGAAATTTCCAGCTCCGGGCTTGGCGTCGGGCGGGGGCGGGTTGGCGTCTCGACCAGTCGGCGATCCAAGGGATCCTGCAGGCGTTGGTAGGCGTCCACCACCTGGCGGAAGGCACGTTCGTCGCCGCCAGTGTCGGGATGGGCGCGTTTGGCGGCCGCCCGGAAGGCGCGGCGCACTTCTGCAGGCGTCGAAGCCGAGCTCACGCTCAACACTTCACGCGCCATCTTCAAGGTCAGGTCCGGTGTGGCCCGAGTCATGAGCAGGGACGCTAAGTTGAACCGCGTCAACATGCGGTTAAGCGCTCGCAAGCCCCGCCCCGACCGCGCTATAGGCAGTCTGTGACCCAGAACACGCTCATTCCCGCCTCACCCAGCGAAGACGACTATGTCCGCCAAGTCGCCTCCGCTGAACCGCCGCCGCTACTGAGCGCGACGGACCCTCTCGCCCTGTTCGAGGCCTGGTTCGCCGAGGCCAAGGTCAAAGAACCCAACGACGCCAACGCCATGTCGCTAGCCACCGTCGATGAGGGCGGCCTGCCCGATGTCCGCATGGTGCTGCTGAAGGGCGTCGATGCCGATGGCTTCGTGTTCTACTCGAATGAGCAGAGCGCCAAGGGCGTGGAGTTGGCCGCCAATCCTAAGGCGGCGCTGTTGTTCCACTGGAAGTCGCTGCGCCGACAGGTCCGGATCCGCGGGGCGGTGACGCCGACCACCGCGCAAGAGGCTGACGCGTATTTCGCCACCCGCGCCCGCCCGGCGCAGTTGGGCGCTTGGGCCTCAGAACAGTCGCGCACGCTGCCGGACCGGCTGGCTTTGGAAAAGCGGATCGCCGAAGCTGGTCTGCGCTTTGGTTTGGGCAAGGTGCCACGCCCGCCGCACTGGTCGGGCTTTCGGGTAGTGCCGCAGTCTATCGAGTTCTGGCGGGACCGTCCCTTCCGCCTGCATGAGCGGCTGGCTTTTGAGCGCGCGGGCGAGGGCTGGACCACCCGCCGACTGTTTCCTTGACCGCAGGGCTAGAAGCCGAGATCGTCGGCTGGCTCAGCGCCGCCAGCGAGCGGACCATCGACACCGCCTGCGCCCACGTCTTCCTGCAGCCGGACCGGGCGCTGAAACTCAAGCGGCATGAAGACCTGGGCTATGCCGACTTCTCGACCGTCGAGCGACGGCTGTGGGCCCTGGATCGCGAGCTGGCGTTCAATGCGCCAAGCGCGCCGGACATCTACCGCGCCGTGCGCCGGATCACCCGTGAGGCGGACGGGTCCCTGGCCGTAGATGGCGCGGGCGAGCTGGTCGACCATGTGCTGGAGATGCGCCGGTTTGACGAGACGCAGGTGCTGTCGGCCTGTCCCGATGCCGTCGACGGCGAGATGGCCGAGCGACTGGGCCGCACTATCGCCGGTGTTCACCATGCCGCGCCGCTGCGTCCGGGTGCCGGGCTGACAGCGCTGGAGTTTACCGTCGCCTCTAACGCCCAACTGCTGCGCGAGACCTGCGTGGGGTTGGATCAGGCTCGTGTGGAGGTGATGATCGCCCTGACCGCTGAGGCGCTTCAGCACCAGACTCCACGGCTGGCGGCGCGGTCCGCGTCCGGCTTTTCGCGCCGCTGCCATGGCGACCTGCATCTGGGAAACATCCTGTTGGAGGATGGCCGGCCGATCCTGTTCGACTGCATCGAGTTCAACGACGTCCTCAGTGATCTGGACGTTCAGTACGACCTGGCGTTCCTGTTGATGGATCTAGACTTTCGAGGTCGCCGCGACGCTGCGGTACGGGCGCTGTCGGCCTATCTGGACGAGGCGGCGCGGGTCTTCCCCGAGACGATCTGGGAGGGCCTCGCCGCCCTGCCGCTGATGTTGTCCGTGCGGGCCGGTGTGCGCGCCCATGTGTCGGCTCATTCCAGCGATCCGGCGACGGCCAGGGCCTATGTCGAGGCGGCCATTGCCCACCTGGCGCCTGCGCCCCCGGTGCTGGCGGCGGTGGGTGGGCTGTCCGGCTCGGGTAAGTCCACCTTCGCCCGCGACCTCGCACCCCGGCTGGGGGCTGCCCCCGGCGCGGTGATCCTCCGAACCGACGAGGTGCGCAAGCGTCGCCTGAACATGCCGCCTACAGACCCGGTCGGGCCGGAACACTATACGCCGGAGGCGCTGGACCGGACTTATGAGGCGCTGTTCGCCGACGCGCGCACGCTGCTGGCGGCGGGCCGCGCGGTGGTCTTGGACGCCAGTTTTCTGGAACCAGTCCATCGCCATCGCGCCGAAGCGTTGGCCCGCGAAGCCGGTGTCCCGTTCCAAGCTGCCTGGCTGGAGGTCCCCACCGCCCTGCTGGAGGCGCGCATTGCGGCCCGTACCGACGATGCCTCCGACGCCACGCCCGCTGTGCTCCGGGATCAGATGAGCCGGGACGTCGGCCCAATCGACTGGCCCAAGGTTGCCGCCTTTCGTTAGGTTGCCTAACCGCCATCCGCTGGCTAACGCTGCTGCAACAGAACAACTTTCTTATTCGGGAGACGCCCCATCATGCTGGGCCAGATGCAGACTTGGCCGATGACGGTCGATAAGATCCTGGACCACGCCCAGGCGTGGCACGGGGATCGCGAGGTCGTTAGCCGCTCGGTCGAAGGCCCGATCGTCCGAACCACCTATGCCCGTATTCATGAGCGGGCTAAGCGGCTCTCGAATGCGTTGAAGGCCATGGGCGTGCAGCCCGGCGACCGGGTCGCCACCCTGGCCTGGAACACCGGCCGCCACATCGAGGCCTGGTACGGCATCATGGCCATCGGGGCCGTCTGCCACACCCTCAACCCGCGTCTGTTCGCCGAGCAGCTCGTCTATATCGTCAATCATGCCGAAGACCGGATGATCTTCACCGACCTGACCTTCG
>JAYTWT010000256.1:0-11697 GCA_043743295.1 Alphaproteobacteria bacterium
TTCGAGGCCATCGGCCTGACCAAGACAGCGGAACAGTGCTTCAACATGCTGCGTCGCGGCGGTACCGCCAACATCATCGGCATGATCCCGGTCGGTCAGACCATCAGCCTGATGGGCGCAGCCTTCCTGGGCGAGAAACGCATTCAGGGCTCGATGATGGGGTCGAACCGCTTCCCGGTGGATATGCCCCGCCTGGTCGACGCCTACATGGCTGGGAAACTGCACTTGGACGACATGGTCTCGCGCCGGATCAAACTGGAGCAGGTCAATGAGGCTTTCGAGGAAATGAAGACCGGGGCCGTGGCCCGTTCGGTCATCGTCTTCGACGCCTAAGATTGCGCGCCTGATATTCGGAAACGCCCGGCCTCGCGCCGGGCGTTTTTCGTTAGGCTTTGGGGCGCATCACCAGCCAGGGCGTGGGTGCCAAACGCCACTCCCAAACAGCCAAGAGTTGGTCCAGATGCGACAGCGCCTGGAGCCACGGCGGGCGCTCAAAGACCTTCAGCCCCTGGTCGACCTGGATGATGTGATGGGTTGCCGCAAAACGTGCCTTGAGCGTCGCCAGGGCATCTTTACGATAGATGTCGTGGGTCTCAACGATGATGCTCATGCGGGCAAGTGCTGGGGCACGGCTGGGGTCCAGAATGTCCACCTCGGCCCCTTCGGCATCGACCAGCACCAAGGTGCGGCGACCTTCAAAGGGCTGGAAGTCCTCCGGCGCGAACTCGCCACCGACGATGACGCGGTCGGCCACGCCGTTCTGGGCGGCCAGCTTGACGCACATCGCCCGGGCCTCTTCCAGGATGTCGTGGGCATGAACCGTCACGCCGGGCATCATCCGCGCCAAGCCAACCGCATAGTAGCCCTCGGCACATCCGACATCGATGACACAATCTAGTCCCTCGGCGGCAAAAGCCGCCAGATGAGGGTGGAGTTCGGACTCATAGACCCCCAACAGCCTGGCAATCAGCGCACCCTCGGTGGCTGTGTCGACATAGGTCATGCCGGCGAAGGGGCCGCCGTGGATGGTTGTGCCCTGGCGTGCCACATAGGTCTGGGCCAAGGCGTTCGAGCGCCACATCGCTGCCAATCGCAGCACGGCGGTCAAGCCATCAATGCTGGGCAGAGCTGGCCAAGCTGCGACCCGCTCACGTATCTTGTCGGCGACGATTTGACGGGGTGTCAGCTTGGTGGGTTCACTCATGGCGTGGCCGGTATCAAATCAGGTCCAGCGCGCGCTCGGCCGGTCGGCAGAGGGCCACGCCCTTTGGACCGATGACAATGGGGCGGTTGACCAGGATCGGCTGCTGGACCATCGCGGCGATCAAGACCTCGTCGGCGACGCCGGAAGCTGTGAGGCCCAGGTCTGCCGCATCGGTTCCCTGAACCCGCAGTAGTGCGACCGCGGCGACGCCAGCTTGGGCCAGGATGTCGGCCAGTTGGCTCGCTGACCAACCCACTTTCAGGTATTCGACCACCGTCGGCTCCACCCCATTCTCACGTAGCAGGGCCAGGGTGTTGCGTGACGTGCCGCAGGCGGGGTTGTGGTAGATCGTGACGTCGCTCATGGTCCTTGCGATACCGCCTGAGCGTTCAATCACCAATCAAATGCGCGCGAGCCGACCACGACGGTCCCATCACTATCCTGCCAACCCATCACATCTGCGGGCCGCTGGGGCAGGGGCTTAGCCGTCATTGGCCAGCGATTATGGCTCACGGCATAGCGGACATTCAGCCGGCTTGATCCGCCAATGGCCTTCAGAATCACGCTCACCGGCCGGCCCGCGGTTTGCCAATGGACCTTGGTCCATTTATCGGACCCCACGGTCGTCTGGACCGGAACACCGTTGATCGCCACGATTTGCACGGGCGTGGTGGACTTCAAGTGGAGAACCAGGGTGCGCGCGCCGGGGTTGGGCGTGGCGTCGAGACGAAGGGTTTGCCCATCGGCCCTTTGCGCGACAAGCGTCAGCGGCGGCTCGCCGGTTCGAGGCGCCGGCGCCGCCAACATCGGAACGGGCCAGGCCCAGTGGGTATATTGAGCGACCTTGCCGCCGTCCGCCCTTAGCACGCCCTCGATCCAGTTTGTGTGATCTACGCGAGGACTATAGCGCCAAGCGCGACCGGTATCGTGATCTTCGAGGTAGCCCACATAGCTGACCTGCGGATAACGCGGCGTCCATGGGTCCTCAGACCGCACGAAAAGGGTGATCGTGAAGCCGCCGATTAACAGAAGTGAGCCGACGAACAGGCCCTTGCGCGCACCCTTGTCCGGCTGGGCCAAGGGCCAAAGTAGGAAGCCCGCGGTGATCATCTGGAGGCTAAACAGGGCCATCAGGTCCATACTCAGGAAGGCAAAGTGAGAGATGCCGCCCTGCCAGCCCAGACCGACTGCCGCTAGGATCGCCAGCAAAGACAGCGCCAGCACACGCCGCCGCGCCCCAAGCGCAGTGGCCGCCGCGCCGATGGCCGCAAGAAGCAAGGGCCAAACGATGACGAATGAGGCTCCGGGCGCGAGCGCTTGGGCAGCGACGGCCAGGATCAAGCCCAGCACGAGGACACCGCCCCAAGCGCCTTTTCGACTGGTCGGGCGATCATAGATCAGCACGCCGATGATGCCCGCCAGCACGCCAGCGACCGCTCCGGTCACGTCGAAACCCGCAAACGCCGAGCAGCCCAGCCCAGCCAGGACCGGGATCGCGGCCATCCAGCGGCGACCCCGCGCCATGTCGCCAGCGGACAGCATGATCACGCCCAGCGAGAGCAACATGATCGCCCACTCCCAGCGCTGCGCCTGGGCCAGAAGGAACCTTTGCTCCAGAAATCCGAACTCTGCTCCGGTCAGCAACCGTGCGAACTGCAGGACCGCGACGGTGGCAAGGCCGCCGAACAGCAGGCCGCCCATGCCGCGGACGATGTCGCCAAGTGGGAACGCGCCGTCATGCCGCGCCCAGCGCACCGCGAAGGCCAGGAGTGCGCCGATGATGCCGATCAGCACCCAACCAAACCAAATGGGATAAGCAACCACAGTGTCACCGAACAGGTTCGCATAGATCAGGGATGGTGACTGGGCGGGGAGCTTCGAGGCAAACGCGGCTTCGGCCGCGACGGCCAAGACCTGAGTCCCAACGTCCTGCAGGGCCCCGCGGTCAAGGTTCACCGGTGTCGCTGTGGGGCTGTGATAGTCGAATTGGCCACCGAGAATAGCGTAGTTTAGGCCCGGTATGCCGACCCGCAGCGTCTCAGTCAGGTCTGTATCATTAGGCATTTTCTCGTAAACCAGGACGGCCAGCGAAGACGAGGCGGGTCTAACTGCCGTGCGCTGGTAGAGACCGATCAAACCGCCGTTGCTGGGACTGGTCTGAAACATCTGGACGCGACCCCCGCTGCCCCGCGCCTCGACATTCAGGGTCAGGCCTACCCGCTTAGCCATCGGGTCGCGGCGGAAGAACTGATTGGCGCCCAGCAAGCCAGCTTCTTCGCCGTCGGTGAAAAGGACGATCACGTCGCGCGCGGGAAGGCCGCGCGCCTTGATCGCTCGAACGCTCTCCAGGATCGCTGAAACGCCCATGATGTCATCAGCGGCGCCGGGAGAATTGGGAACGCTGTCGTAGTGCGCCATCAGGAGCAGCGCCGGTGCGGCGTGGTCCCGGCCCGGCAGAACACCGATGACGTTTTCGACATAGCCCGCGATCACAACGTCGCTGGATCGTCTAGAGACCGCCGCTGCCACGCCGGTGTGGACCTCGGGCGAAAGGCCCAGGGCGCTCAAGCGCCCGACCAGCCTATCGCGGACTTCAGCGTTTGCCGCCGAGCCGACAGGATGCGGGCGGCTGGCGAGTTCCTGGACATCCAGGTAGGCCCGTTCGGCGGAGAAAGCCCCGGCCGGCGCACTCACCGGGGCAGACTCCGGCAGTTTCTGATCGGTGAAGGCGATCCACGCACCGGCCATCAGCGCGAGCAGCAACATCAGATAGCGGCCCATACCCTCGTCCTCCTGCGCGCGAGTCAGACCACGAGCGTAAACCGCCTCGCACCAAAACGAAAACGCCCGCCGGTAAGGGCGGGCGTCAGGGTCTGTGCGTCCCAGTGCGCCTTAGGCGGCGACTGTAACCAGGGCTTCCTGCGGGTCGCGCAGCACATAGCCACGTCCCCAGACCGTCTCGATGTGATGCTTGCCGTCGGCGGCTGCGGCCAGCTTCTTGCGCAGCTTGCAGATGAACACGTCGATGATCTTCAGTTCCGGCTCGTCCATGCCACCGTAGAGGTGGTTGAGGAACATTTCCTTGGTCAGCGTGGTGCCCTTGCGCAGCGAGAGCAGTTCCAGCATCTGGTATTCTTTGCCGGTCAGGTGCACCCGCAGGCCGCCGACTTCCACTGTCTTGGCGTCCAGATTGACCAGGATGTCGCCGGTCTTGATCACCGACTGGGCGTGGCCTTTCGAGCGGCGCACAACAGCGTGGATGCGGGCGACCAGCTCGTCCTTGTGGAACGGCTTGGTCATGTAGTCGTCAGCACCGCCGGAGAAGGTTTTGACCTTCGTCTCGATTTCTGCTGTGCCTGACAGAATCATGATCGGGGTATTGATCTTGCCGACCCTGAGCGTCCGCAGAACATCCATGCCGCTCATGTCGGGGAGGTTCAGGTCCAGGAGGATCAGGTCGTAGTCGTAGATCTTGCCTAGATCGACGCCTTCTTCACCCAAATCTGTTGTATAGACGTTGAAACCTTCCGACTTTAGCATCAACTCGATGCTTTGCGCGGTCGCGCTGTCGTCCTCGATCAACAATACGCGCATTCGGCTCTCCTGAATTCTCGCCGCAATCCATAGCGAATTCTATCGAAATCGCCCTTTCGTCGCCGTTAACCTGCCCTAGTCGTTCTTTAAGACTAGTTAACGTTGCGGGCCCCTCGCATCGAATCGTTAAGCTGATTTCGGATTCGGACTCAACCCGCGCGGCCCGCACGGACCCGGTGCACCGATGAATCTTTCGTGATTGGACGAAACGCCCGAAACGCCCTGCGGAAACCGCGCAGCGTCCTGCAATTGAAACGGGCACTTCCTGGCGAATTTGCGGCCTCGAGACCCCGGTCTCTTCACCACCCCTTAAGCGTGGCGCGACCACTCTGGCCCGCATGGTCCAGGGGCAATCGTGAACAGTCTCATCGCAGCAGTTGAACGGCTCGATCCGCTGTCGGTCAGCGGTCGTGTTGCGGCGGTCAATGGGCTGCTGATTGAAGCCAGGGGCGGGCTATCCCGATTGGCGATTGGCGCGCGCGCGGAAATCACCCGCTTCAACGACAAGCCGGTCGCTGCCGAGGTGGTGGGGTTCCGTGAGAACCGCGCGCTGCTGATGCCGTTCGGGGCTGTGGAGGGCGTCGCACCCGGCGCTGAAATCCGCATCCAACCCTTGGGGTCTGCGGTCCGACCGACGAAGGCTTGGCTCGGCCGTATCATCGACAGCTTCGGTCAGCCCATCGACGGCAAAGGCCCGCTGCCGCAGGGGATTGCCGCCTATCCTTTGCGCGCGTCGCCGCCCGCCGCCCACGCTCGGGCTCGCGTGGGTGCCCGTCTGGATCTGGGCGTTCGCGCCATGAACGTCTTCACCACCTGCTGCCGGGGCCAGCGTTTGGGCGTGTTTGCCGGTTCGGGCGTCGGTAAGTCGGTCCTGCTGTCCATGCTGGCCAAGAACGCGGACTGCGAAGCGGTGGTCGTGGGCCTGATCGGCGAGCGGGGCCGTGAGGTCCGCGAGTTCATCGAAGAGACGCTGGGCGAAGAGGGGCTGAAGCGCGCCATCGTCGTGGTCGCCACCTCGGACGAGCCCGCCCTGAAGCGTCGACAGGCCGCCTACATGACCTTGGCGGTGGCTGAGTTCCTGCGCGACCAGGATATGGAGGTCCTCTGCCTGATGGACTCGGTCACGCGGTTTGCGATGGCCCAGCGGGAGATCGGCCTTGCCGCCGGGGAGCCGCCGACCACCAAGGGTTATACGCCGACGGTCTTCACTGAGCTGCCGAAGCTGTTGGAGCGGGCGGGTCCGGGACCGGTGCGAGCGGACGGCACCATGGCTGGACCGATCACCGGCCTGTTCACGGTCTTGGTGGATGGCGATGACCATAACGAGCCGATCGCCGACGCGGTCCGCGGGATTCTCGACGGCCACATCGTCATGGAGCGCGCCATCGCCGAGCGCGGGCGTTTCCCAGCGATCAATGTGCTGAAATCGATCAGCCGAACCATGCCCGGGTGCCAGGAACCGCACGAACGCGAGGTGGTCCGTCAGGCCCGCGAGGCGATGAGCGCCTATGCGAATATGGAAGAGTTGATCCGCATCGGAGCCTATCGTGCCGGCGCCGACCCGCTGATCGATCGGGCTATTGCCTTGAACCCCGCCATCGAGACTTTCCTGTCGCAGGACAAGGATGATGTCTCAAGCCTGGAGGTCGCGTTTGAGGGCCTTTCGGGCATCTTGAACGGTGTGCCGCAATGAGCTGGGCCCAATCCCTCATAAAGCTCTCGAGCTACGAAGCAGAAGTGCTGCAAAAGCGGCTCTCCGAGGTGGTGGACCGCCGTGTCGCCGCAGAACTCAGACTGGCGATGCTGGAAGCCGAAGGTGAAGCCGAAGCGGCCTTCATCGCCGACGAAGCCATGACCGGTCTCTATAATCCTGGGTTCCTGGATGGCCTGCGTCGTCGCAAGACTATGGCTCAGACCGCCATCGACGTCGTCCTGCTGGAAGAGCAGGGCGCGCGCGACGCTCTGGCCGAGGCGTTTGAGGCTCAAAAGAAATACGAACAGATCGCCGAGAACATCGCGGTCGGCGAGCGCAGAGAACTAGGACGTCGTGAAGTCATGGCGTTGGACGAGCTGGGCCTGCGGCGGGCGGCGCGGGGTTAGACCACCTACTCGCGTTCCGCTTCGACGCTTTTGCGCAGGACCGCCAAGTCTTCGCTGATCTTGAAGATCGTCACATAGAATTCGCAGAACGCGCGCCACAGCAGCACCGCGACCGCCACGCCCAACAGGCCGATCCCCAGAATGCCCAGGGCCAGCAGAATGCCCAACAGGATGTTGCCCTCGCGGATCGCCACGCCGACCGATGCCCCTAACACGCCGAACGCCAGAATGCCGATAATGCCCAGCCCCGCCCAATAGACGAGGTGCGTCACCGTCCCGGTCAGCATCTTCTCAAAGGTCAGCAGATCCCACAGGAACTGCGTGTTCCGCCCAGATGGTCGTTCAAGCGCTCGGGGCATTCGTCTTCCAGACCAGAGTCGGGCCACGCGCCCGAGCGCCAATCGCTAGCAGTCAGGACGGCGGGGGGCAATGTCGGAGGGGCGGGGTTAGGCCGCCACACCTAGCTTCCCCCACGTGTGGGGAAAGGCGGCGCGATCCCCGGACGTGGTCCGGGGGAGTCGCCGATGGGCGAGGTTACGCCGCTGTACTTCCCCCATCAGCCGCGCGCGGGGGCGGATTTCGTTCGGACCTGCCTTGGCGCCCTTGGCGTGGCGGTAGCGCGGCGTTGCTAAGCCTTGGGCTCCTGCTAAAGAATTTCGACGTCTAGGGATGGGACTGACAGACGATGCGTTACGCCGTCAAACTGATGTCCAGCAGTGACCTGACGCTGTTCTCGGCCTATTTCCGTCGCCATTCTTCCAGTAAGCAGAAGGGGATCAACCTTAACGGAAATGTGCTGGCGGATCGTCTGTTTCCGTCCCTTCCGAGAGCGATCCTTGGAACCTTCGAGCAGCCCGTTATGCTCGATCTGTACGGCCCTGGTAGTGCGCCAATTCATCGCGTCCGCCGGAAGATCATCAAGCCGGAGGCTGGCAAAAACTGGCGCCTCAACGGCAAGCTCATCGATGCACCGGACTCTGCGCCTAGCCGTTACGATGGTCTTGAAGCCGAGGACATCGCGGTGTTCGGCTTCGATGGCGGCGACCTTCCAACAACGGTAAGCATGGTGTTGCTGTCGCAGCTTTCGCTTTCAGATGTTCCAATCCTGGCGCATCTGCGCACCAGTCTGGGCCTCGCACCCAGAGCGCGGTCCATGGTCGAGATCACCGTCACCGAGCTGGCAGCGATCCCGGCGCCGCCCGACCATCCTGTTCGCCTGTTGCTGCCCGATCTCGAACGGGCTGAGGATCTGCGGGAGATCGCGGAAGATGATGATGCGGCCCGTCGTCGAATGGATGGGCGAGCGCGGTCGGGGCGGGCACGTCCGGTTTCGGCCAGCGAACTGGCGGTGGCGACGGCGCGGCGCGGCGAGATCGGGCGGGCCGGGGAAGTCCTGTTCTCCGCGTATCTCGAAACCGAACTCGCGGATGGAAGGATCGCGGGGTTTGAATGGACAGCGGATCAGAACGCGACGAGCGCATACGATTTTGAGGTGCGGCAGACGGACGGCAGCATCACCTTCATCGACGTGAAGACCACGACCGCTGGCTTTGCTGGCAATGTCCATCTGTCGGCTGCGGAACTGGATACAGCGGCAGGCGCTGCTGACTACCGCATTGCACGTGTTTTCGACCTTGAGAACGAGATCGGCCCGAAGTTCAGGCTGTCTCATCCAATCAAGGCGGCCGCCACCGAGGTCACGGACGCGCTCCGCGCCCTGCCGACAGGCGTCCGCGCATCGAAGCTCGAAATGCACACAAGCCTGTTCAAGTGGGACGCCGAAACAGGCCTGCCTACGGTTGATGAAGACTAGGCGGCTTCCAGCGCGTCTGCCGAAACTGCGCTGGAGATAAGACGCTTCAGATGCTTTGCCAGAGCAAAGGCCAACAGGGGCGGCACAGCATTGCCGATCTGTCGGAAGGCTGGGTTCATCGTACCTTTGAAGACGAAGCCGTCGGGGAAGCTCTGGAGTCTCGCGGCTTCGCGGACACTGATCGTGCGGGCCTGAGCGCCGTCGTAGTGAATATGGGAGTAGGTATCCTTGCCCATGTGAGCCAGCAGCGTGCGACTGGGCTGATCTGGCCTGAGCTTCCACCAGCGGTTCGGGAAGCTGCCAATGGGGTAGGGCGGGACCATACTTTTGAAGAGCCTAGCCCGCGCGTCAGTGGACAGCGGATTGCCGCCACCCTCGATTGCGCGCAGTTCCTCCTCGTAGAGCCGAACCGCCGTCGCATGAGCCGCTGGATACTCGCCGCCAAGTGGCATTTCCTGGAAGATGAAGGTATCGCGCGGCAGGCATCGGATCAGGTGATCGCGGACACCGGCCACGCTTTCGAAGCCGGGCCAGTTGCGAAGGTCAGCCGCATACTCCGAAATTGGACGCGTGCCGTCGTACGGTTGTAGCGTGTCAAATCGACGGGCGCCTCGCTTGAGCCGGCCCTCAAGGTGCAGGGTGATCGGTGGGAGGTCGTCGATCGCCTGCCGTGTCGTAACCGCATAGGGCAGCGAGGTGGGACCGATAGGTTCCTCGACAAATGCACCGGCGGACTGGCTGTCGATATTCTTGAAGGCGACGGCGCGGGTCCCGCCATACCCCGACGGCAGATCGACGTGGCGGGTCGGCGCCGGAAACGTTGGTGTGAGGCCCAGAGACTCGTGAAGCGCCAGCAGGATCACACGGTCGCGCATCTGGGGAACGCCGAAGCGAGACGCGTTGAGGAGCGTGTAGCGGGCCACATAGCCCATGTCGCCAAGCGCGTCGGCGATCTCCGCGACCACGTTGTGGCCACCGTAATTCATGATGTCGGGCACATTCTCCATAAGGAGGGCCAACGGCTTCGTCTGCTTAACGAAGTGCAGGTACCGGAGATATAAATTGCCCCGAGCATCAACCTTGAAAGCGTCCGGGTGTCGGGCCACTTCGCGCAGCTTCGCGCGACCGACGCGGGCATAGGCCTGACAGGGAGGGCCTCCCACCACGACGTCAAATGCTTCCCCTGCATCGCCCAAGCCCAATTGAGCCGTCAGTTCGCTGGGCTCAATCGCCGTGATGTCCCGAGCTAGCGCATGCCGTTCGAAATCGCTAGGCGTCGAATCCTGGTGGAAGTTCGTGGCGTGTGAAAGTGCAGCCAGTGGATCGAACTCGACGGCGGCCTCAATTGAATATCCTGCCCGATCAAAGCCGAGCGAGATACCGCCGCAGCCAGAAAAGAGGTCGAGCACCCTCAGCGGCTTTCCGCCTGCCAGTCGCTCTAGTTTTTCGGCGAATTGAGGGTCAGTCATGCTGGGCCGGGTTTGGGACAGAGAGAAGCCAGAATGGTGCCAAGACGTCCTCGGAAGCCTTGAACATCGACCGCTTCGCACTCCCATACAATAAGGGTTTCCCAACTCGGCATCGCTAGCGAATTTATACCTATATAGCGGTGAACCCCTATCTACGTAGTTCCTAGTATGTTCACGTCAAGGCAATTTGACCAGCTTGCTCCTCGGGAGGCGAATTTGTCGGACGACACCCAATTACAATGATCGTTCTCGTTGAGAAGGCATATCGGAAGCGCCGTCCACGCCTTCATCTCCTATCCCCCTCAGATCGCCCCCACCGTCTTTAGGCGTGCGCGGGGGTGGATTTCATTCTGGCTCATCACCGGCGTCTGGCCGCGGAAGCGTTCGATGATTGAGCGCACATAGGGGCGAACACTGGGGCTGGTCAGCAGAACTGGCGTGTCGCCGGCCTGGGCTGCGCGCTCAAACGTCTCGCGAACGCCGCGAATGAAGTCCTGAAGTTTGGACGGCGCCAGCGCCAATTGCTTCTCCTCCCCCTGGCCGATCAGAGCATCAGCGAAGGCGTTCTCCCAATCGGCCGACAAGGTGACGATGGGCAGCGCGCCATCCTCACCACGGTGTGCATAGCAGAGCTGGCGCGACAGCCGGCCACGGACCTGTTCCACGAGAAGCGTGATTGACGTGGTGTGTGGGGCAGCCTCGCCGATGCCTTCCAGAATGGCCCCCAGATCGCGGATTGAAACCCGCTCGCGCAGCAGGGCCTGCAAAACCCGCTGCAGAGTCGTGGCGGTCACGACCGTCGGGATAAGGTCTTCGCTCAGCTTCTTCTGTTCAGCTGGCAAGTCCTTCAGCAGTTTCTGAACCTCGGCGTAGGTCAGCAGGTCCGGCATGTTCTCTTTGAGAATCTCGGTGAGATGGGTGGTCATCACCGTAGCCGGGTCGACGATGGTATAGCCCCTGAACGTCGCCTCTTCGCGCAGACCGTCGTCGATCCAGGTTGCGGGCAGGCCAAAGGCGGGCTCTTTCATATGCTCACCGGGGAGTTCGACCTGGCCGCCGCGCGGGTCCATGGCCATCAGCTGGCCGATTCGGACTTCTCCGGAGCCGGCCTCCATCTCCTTGATCCGCAGGCAATAGCCCATGGACGGCAGGCGCATGTTGTCCAGGATGCGCACGCTGGGCATCACGAAGCCGAAGTCGGCCGCCAGAGTGCGGCGCAGAGCTTTGATCTGGTCGGTCAGGCGCCGGCCTTCTAGGTCGTTGATCAACGGCAGCAGGCCATAGCCCAGTTCAATCTTGATCTCGTCGATGGCCAGGGTCTGCGCAATCGGCTCTTCCTGCTCTTCGGCGGAGGGTTCGACCACCTTGACCACCGGCGGTGAGGACGCGGCCTTGGAGCGGAACCAAGCCAGGGTGCCCGCGCCCATCGAGAGCAGGGCGAAGGGGATGATCGGCATACCCGGTACAATGGCCAGAACGCCCGCAGCGGCAGAGACCATGCCCAGGCTGATCGGATT
>JAYTWT010000257.1:0-7702 GCA_043743295.1 Alphaproteobacteria bacterium
ACGCGATCCGCAAGGGGTAGATCGCGGAACTTGGCCAGCCACGAGAAAAGCTCGCCAAAGCTAGCTGTGTGCGCCGTCGGGTGCATCAGAGCGCGATAGGTCAGATATCCCGAGAGCGACTTGTCCTTGATCTCAGACGCCTGGATTTCCGCGCCGAGGAAGTCCCCGGCTTCAACCGCTTCGAATGCCGAGGCGTAGGCGCGCGCATCCGTGTCGGAGAGTGCCTTTGGCGTTTCCGCCGAAGCTGTTCCGGCGATACAAACGGTGGCGACGAGGGAAAACACCCCGACGCGCAGGCGCTTTTTGAGCGTCATGCGGTCCTTGTCCACGGGCTGGTGAAGCAACCAGCGCGGTGTGGGCCCCTATAGCTGCGAGTTCAGGTGTGAACCTAGGGGTGCGTGCCCGCCGGATCAAGCCTTTCGGCCAGGGCGAGCAGATCGCTCCAGGCGCGCTTCTTGGCGGCGGGTTGCCGGAGCAGGAAAGCGGGATGCAACGTCGGCAACGCTGGGACCGTCTGTGTGCCGTCCGTCGAGGTCCAGTCATGCCAGCGGCCGCGCAGCGCCAAGATACCTTCCTCACGCTTCAGCAGGGACTTGGCCGACCGGCCGCCCACCAGCACCAGCAATTGGGGCTGGGTCAGGGCGATGATTCGCTCCAGGAACGGCAAACACACGGCCTGCTCGGTCGCCGTGGGGTCGCGATTGCCGGGCGGGCGCCAGAAGACGGTGTTGGTGATTAGCACCCGTCCTTCCAGCCCAGCGGCTGCAAACATGCGGTCCAGCAGCTTGCCTGAACGGCCGACAAAGGGTGCGCCTTGCGCATCTTCCTCCGCGCCGGGCCCTTCGCCGACGACCAGTACCGGTGCGGTGGTATTGCCGCGATAGACTACAGCCTTGGTGGCCGCCCCCTCGAAGCGTAGGGGGCATCCTTCGAACGCTGCAATCGCTGTCGCCAGGGTCGCCAGGTCCGGTGCCGCTGCGGCCAAAGCGCGCGCCGCTTCGACCGTGGCCGAGACGTCTGGTGCCGCAGGGACGACCTTACGAGCGCTTGCCACAGCGGCTGGCAGTACCTGTCGCACAGGTGCACGCACCATCCCGGCAGCGATCCGATCAACCGGTATTTCGTCCAGCATGGCGTCGACGCCCCCGTCCGCCCAGAAGGCGAGCAGGCTTTCGATAGCTCTTTCGCGGGATGGTTCGGCGTCGGCCGACATTCCGTGGTTCACTCCGAGTACGGCTTAGGCCACTCTTCGCGCGAACAGGGCGGCTTGTCAGCCGACCATCGTGATCGTGCCCCTCGCGGGCCAACTTATTTGAGAGGCATCATGGCCATGACCGTATGGATCGCATCGCGGATCGGTGCCTTCGCTCTGGCGACCGGCTTAGTGTTGGCGGCAGGGCAGGCGGGCGCCCAATCTGTCGGGTCACAGTCTAGTCGCGGGCAGCAAGAGCGCGACCAGCAAGCCAAGGTATTGGCCAGCGCCGGCGGTGCCTATGATGGCCCGCAAGCGGCCTATGTCAGCAAGGTCGGCGAGCAGATGGCCGCAGCCGCTGGGCTAGGCGGGCAGTGCACCTTCTCATTGGTCAACTCAGACGTGGTCAACGCCTTCACGACCCCTCCGGGCTGCTACGTCTATGTAACCCGGGGTCTGCTTAGCATCATGAACTCAGAGGCCGAGTTGGCTGCCGTGCTGGGTCATGAACTTGGCCATGTGAAGGCCAAGCATGCCGCCAAACAAGGTACGCGTCAGGCGCTGGGCGGGCTTGCCGCAGCGCTGGCCGGTGCGGTCCTGAAGTCCGATACCGTCGGTCAGCTTGCGGGCCAGGCTGTACAGTTGGGTGTGCTTAGCTATTCGCGGACCCAGGAGTATGAGGCCGACAGCCTTGCCCTGCGCTACCTGCCCATCGCCGGTTATGATGTGGGTGGTATGGCCCGGGTGCTGGGTGGCTTGCAGCGCGACGACCAGTTGTCGACCCAGGCGCGCGGCGCAAGTGGCGGCAGCCAAGTGATGCCAGTCTGGGCCCGCACCCACCCGCTGACCACAGACCGTATCCGGCGCGCCTCAACTCAGGCCGCCGCCCAACCCCCGCAGCGGGGGTCTATCGTCAACGAAACCCAGTATCTCTCGGCCATCGACGGCCTGCTGTACGGCGATGATCCGGCCGAGGGGTTGGTCCAGAACGGCGTCTTCATCCATCCGGGCCTGAAGTTCGCCTTCGACGCGCCGCGCGGCTTTCAGATCAGCAACAACCCTGACGCCGTTCGGATCGCCGGGCCGTCAGGCGCAAAGGCAGCGTTCTCCGGCGGCCGCACGGCGGGCTTGCGGCTTGACGAATATGCTGATCGAGTCATGCGCGCGGCGGTGGGCCAGACCCCGACCTCCGTCGGTCGACCCCAGCGCACCACCATCAATGGACTGGACGCCGTCATCCTGCCCGCCCAGGCCACGACCCAGAACGGTCTGGTCGATTTGGAGGTCACGGCCTATGCGGTTGGCACCGACAACGCCTATCAGTTCCTGACCATCCAGCCAGCGGGCCAGGCGCGGGTGTTCGGCCCCATCGTGGCCTCATTCCGGCGGATTTCAGACCGAGAGGCCGCTGCGATAACCTCCCGCCGCATCGACGTCGTTACGGTGCGTGGCGGCGATACGACCGCCAGCCTCGGCGGGAAGATGGCGGTCGACAGCCTGCCCGTCGAACGCTTCGCCGCGCTCAATGCCTTGGCTAACGGTGAAACGCCCAAGCCCGGTCGCCGTGTGAAGCTGATCACCAACGCGTCGAGGTGACGGCGCTACTTGAACACCCCCAGGTCCACCGCATCGGCCATCGCGGCATAGCCCGCGTCGTTGGGGTGCAGCCAGTCACCGGCATGCAAATTGGTACGCATGCGAGTGGGCTTAGCGGGATCGCGGATGGCAGCATCCAGGTCGATCACGCCGTCGAAGGCCTTGGCTGTTCGGATCCAAGTGTTGACCACTTGGCGGGTGGCCTCGCCCTCTGCGGTGAAATAGGCCGCGCCCTCATAGGGCAGGATCGTTGCACCATAGATTTTCAGGCCTCGCGACTGGGCACGAGCGATCAACTGGCGATATCCCAGAATTAGCGCCTGGGCGGTCGGTCGATCACGAGCCATGCCAAGGTCATTGACCCCCTCCAGGATCACCACATCGGTCGCGCCCGCCACCGACAGAACGTCACGATCAAAGCGGGTGAGGGCGCTTTGCCCCATGGCGCGGACCATGCCTTCGCTCAGGACCCGATTGCCCCCAATGCCAGCGTTGACGACGCCGATAGCCCGCTTGGGGTAGGCCTTGGTCAACCGCTCAGCCAAGCGATCCGGCCAGCGGCGGTTGGCCCCGACGGTGGAGAGGTAGCCATCAGTGATCGAATCGCCGAACGGCACGATGACGCGAGCCGCAGTCTTGGTTTCAACGTCCACACCCGACAGGAACGCGCGATATTGCGCGGGTCCGGTGGGCAGCGCAGGATCCTGGTCCGTTAGATCGCCAGGGCCTGAAACCAGGATCAGCTCGCTGCCGCTCATGTGGCAGGTGCACGGCCCTGTCTCGCCCGGCAGATAGAGGCTGATGCGCAGTGTGCTGAGCGGCGCCGCTTGCAGAGCGACCGGGTCGCTGATCATGGGCGCGCCAGCGGGGACAGACGCCGCCAACCCGCCGCCGAAGGTAAGAACCCGTTCGCTGCCCGGCGTAACCTTGCCGTCTGGACCGATCAGGGCGACGCGCGCCGCGCCGATTGCTAGCGGTTGCTGCCCGTATTCGTTGCTGAACCGGACCCGCAGGCGTTGGCCCCCCGCGCTCAGCCGGACGACCTGCACCAGTGTTTGATTCGAAAAGGTGGGGGCTATGCGGCGGGGCTCCATCCCGGGGACTGCCGCTTGTGGCGGCGTGGGCGAGGCCCCCCAGCTTCCCAGCCATCTGGCCTCTGCCGCAAGGCTTGGGGCAGCGATCAGGAGCAGGGCGAGAACCAAGGACAACAGGCGCATGACGTTTCTTCCCCCGCGCAGCACGCCGTTTCACTTGACCGCCGCCGCGAGACATTCCGATAAGAAGCCAGAGGGATCAATGGTGCGCCGTTGGTTCGAACAGTCGAGGGACGATTGATGAGCGAAGCCGTTGAACGCGAGGCCATGGAATACGACGTGGTCATCGTCGGAGCCGGACCGTCCGGCCTGAGCGCTGCGATCCGGCTGAAGCAGCTGGATCCGGACCTTTCGGTGGCCGTTCTGGAGAAGGGCTCGGAGGTCGGGGCCCACATCCTCTCGGGTGCTGTGATCGATCCCATCGGCATTTCCGAGTTGCTGCCGGACTGGAAGGCGTTGGGCGTGCCGTTGGAAACCGCGGTGACCAAGGATCGGTTCCTGATGCTGGGTCCCATGGGCGAGTTGAACATCTCCTGGCTGCCGTTCCCCAAGTGGATGCTGAACCACGGCAACTACATCGCCAGCCTGGGCAACGTCTGTCGTTGGCTGGCGACCTATGCCGAGGGGCTGGGCGTCGAGATCTATCCCGGCATGGCGGCCTCGCAGGTGGTCTACAATGAGGCGGGCGGCGTCAAAGGCGTCGTCGCGGGCGTGGCGGGGCTAGGCAAGGACGGCGAGCCCACGCCCAACTACGAACCGGGCATGGAATTGCACGGCAAATATGTGCTGATCGGCGAGGGTGTTCGCGGATCGTTGGCGAAGGAAATCCAGGCGAAATTCAATCTGACCGATGGTCGGGAGCCCCAGAAGTTCGGTATCGGCATCAAGGAGTTGTGGCAGGTTCCAGATGCCGCATTCCAGCCCGGCCTGACCCAGCACACGTTCGGTTGGCCGTTGGACAACCAGACCGGTGGCGGCAGTTTCATGTACCACTTTGGGGACAATTACGTATCCATCGGTTTCGTGGTGCACCTGAATTACAAGAACCCCTACATCTCGCCGTTCGACGAGTTTCAGCGGTTCAAGACCCATCCCTCGATCAAGCCGTTCCTGGAAGGCGGCACGCGCATCTCTTATGGCGCGCGGGCGATCACCGAGGGTGGCTATCAGTCGGTGCCCAAGCTGCACTTCCCAGGCGGCGCGCTGCTGGGCTGTTCGGCGGGCTTCGTCAACGTGCCGCGCATCAAGGGCAGCCATAACGCGATCAAGAGCGGCATGATGGCCGCCGACGCCGCTTATGAGGCGATCAAGGCAGGCCGCTCTGGTGACGAGCTGACCGCCTATGAAGCGGCCTATCAAGGCTCTTGGATCGCCAAGGAACTGAAGGCGGTCCGCAACTTCAAACCGCTTTGGTCGCGCTTCGGGACGATCCCGGGCCTGTTGCTGGGCGGTCTGGATGCCACCATCGGCAACATGTTGGGCGGGTTCTCATTCCTAGGGACGTTGAAGCATGGCAAGACCGACGCCGCCTCGACGGGGCTGGCCAAGGACTACAAGCCGATCGTCTATCCCAAGCCAGACAATGTGTTCAGCTTTGACAAGCTGTCATCGGTGTTCCTGTCGGCGACCAACCACGAAGAGAGCCAGCCTGCGCACCTGCACCTGCGCGACGCTACAATTCCGATCGGCACGAACCTGCCGAAGTACGGTGAACCTGCGCGCCTCTACTGTCCGGCGGGAGTCTATGAAGTGCTGTATGACGCGGCAGGCGCAAACCCGACGTTTCAGATCAATTTCCAGAACTGCGTCCACTGCAAAACCTGCGACATCAAGGACCCGTCGCAGAACATTCAGTGGACCACGCCCCAAGGCGGCGACGGGCCAAACTATCCAAATATGTAAGACCTTAGGGCCGGTCCTGAGTGTATCAGGGTCGGCCCAGACGCCGTTATCTGAGACGTTCGTACGCTCAGTGCTTGCGATGTCGCCCTTGCACCGCCAAGTTCCCGGCTATGCGTTATGCCTCCCTCGTGCCCGCCCTTGCGCCGCTCTTGCTGCTAGGGGCCTGCGCGACGGCGACCGTACCAAACCCAAAATCGGCCGAGCCCGTCGCGGCGAACAGTCCCTACGGTCTCTTCCTGGCCGGAACCTCGGCCTTGACCGCGGGGCGCAATAGCGAGGCTGAAAAATTCCTCGAACAGGCCAAGGCGCAAGGCGGTGATGATCCGGCGGTGGTCGAGCGCGCGTTCACAGCGGCACTGTTGGCCGGGAATATCGAACAGGCAGCGCGGCTTGCCCCGGATGGTGAGGGCGTTTCCGATCAAGGCCGCCGCATGGGCCGCATGGTCCGCGTGGTGGAGGCTTTGGCCACGGGCAAGGGCAAGTTGGCGAAGGAGGCCTTGGGCACCGACGGCATCGGCTTTCCACATCGCAGCGCGGTCGCGCTGCTGTCGCCCTGGATTGCGGCGTCGGTCGGCGATCTGGAAGGCTCACTTGTGCGCCCGACCGTACGCGGCGATGCGGGCGTCGACTACTTCGGCCAGATCGGCCAGGCGCATCTGTTCGAACGCGCGCGGCGCTTCGACGAAGCCGAGACCGACTTCAAGGCCATTTCGGTAGGCGACGCGCCATCCGAAATCGCGATCCTCGCCTACGGACCGTTTCTTGAGCGCCGAGGCCGCAGGCCCGAAGCAGTGGCGCTCTATGATGCGGGACTGGCGCGCAATCCATCCCACCTTGGCCTGCGCGCGGCCCGGGCTCGAGCCGGGGCAGGCAAGTCAGCACCGCCCGTTCCTACAATCCGAGAAGGCGCATCGTTGGCCCTGTTGGCACCCGCCGCTACGCTGATCAGCGGCCAACAGAGCCAGATCGGCCAAGCCTATCTCAATCTCGCGCTGAGGCTCGATCCCCAGCGCAACGACGGCTGGTTGATGCTGGGCGATGTCTTGCAGCGGCAGGGCAATTTGGAGGGCGCTCGTGCTGCCTATGGTCGCCCGAAGGCCAATGCGCCTGAATTCTCCGCCGCCCAGGCGAAGTTGGCCTGGAGCTATCAGAACGCTTCGGACAAACCTGAGGCCCTGCGCCTCGCCCGCAACGCGGCCGCAACCGGCGACCCCGAGGGGCGAGCGGCCCTGGCCGATATTCTCGCGGCCAACGAAAGCTATGCCGAAGCCATCACTATTTGGGACGGGCTCATCACCGCGTCTAGGGCCCCGCCGTGGCCGCTCTACTACGCCCGGGGCCTTTCGCTGGAGCGGCTAGGCGATTGGAACAAAGCCACGGTCGATCTGGCGCGCGCCCTGGCGCTGCGTCCGGACGAGCCGGAACTATTGAATGCTCTCGGCTATGGCCTGATCGATCGTGGTGAGCGGCTGCCGGAAGCCTTGGCCATGGTGGAGCGCGCGGTCGCGATCAATCCCCGATCAGGCGCCATCATCGACAGCCTGGGCTGGGCGCACTACCGGATGGGCAACTATCCCAAGGCGGTGGAGTTGTTGGAACAGGCGATCCAGCTTCAAGCTGGCGACCCGGAGATTAACAACCACCTGGGTGACGCCTATTGGCGGGTCGGGCGCAAGGACGAGGCGGTGTTCCAATGGCGGCGCGTCCTCACCGTCAATCCTGACGCCAAGATACGCGCCGATGCCGAGAAGAAGCTGGAGTCTGGCCTAGGCCCGGCCGCCAAGCTGGCCGAGCAGTAGCCGTGCACACCGCCTTCGCACCGGCGAAGGTCAATCTGTTCCTGCATGTCGGCGCGCCCGGTGCGGACGGCTATCACCCGCTTTGCAGCCTGATGACCTTTGCCGATGTCGGGGATCGG
>JAYTWT010000258.1:0-14586 GCA_043743295.1 Alphaproteobacteria bacterium
GGCGTGATCATCGCGTTTGATGGGCCGGTTCAGAAGAACGGCAAGATCGATTCCGACGTTCGTAAGACCCGCACACGGATTGGGATGATCTTCCAGCAGTTCAATCTGGTGGGCCGACTCAGCCTGTTCACCAATGTGGCGCTGGGCTCGCTGGGGCGCATCGCCTACTGGCGCGCTGCGCTGGGCCTCTGGCCGATGGAAACCAAGCTGGCCACCATGGCGGCTCTGCATCGGTTCGGCATTTCGGACTACGCGACCCAACGCGCCAACACCTTGAGCGGCGGCCAGCAACAGCGCGGCGCCATCGCCAGAGCCCTGGTCCAGAAGGCCAAGATCATCCTGGCTGATGAACCGGTCGCCAGCCTCGACCCGGTGTCCGCGCGGCGGGTGATGGATATCCTGCGCGAACTGAACCGCAACGACGGCCTGACCGTGCTGGTGACCCTGCACCAGGTGGACTATGCGCTACGCTATTGCGACCGGGTGATTGCGCTGAAGGCAGGCAAGATTGCCTACGACGGCCCCGCCACCGGCCTGAAGACCGAGCAACTCATCGACATCTACGGCCCGGAATTCGAGGACGTCTTCTGGGAAGGAACGCCAGCATGATCCGCAAAAGTCTCATCCTCGCCACGCTGGTGGCCACCAGCGTGAGCCTGGCCGCCTGCAACAAGAAGGACGCCACGCCGGCTGTCGGTGCCATGCCCACCGAACTGACGTTCTCGATCCTCTCGGCCGAGGGTCAGTCCTCGATGGAGCCGCTGTGGAAGCCGCTGCTCGACGAGCTTTCGGCCCAGATCGGCGTGCCCGTAAAACCGTTCTTCGCCACCAATTACACCTCGCTGGTCGAGGCCATGCGCTTCAAGCAGGTTCAGATGGGGTGGTTCTCCGCCGCGCCCGCCCTGGAGGCTGTGCGTCGCTCGGACGCCGAAGTCCTGGGCCGCGTGATCGATGGGGGCGGCAACGCCACCTACAAGTCGGTGATCATCGTGCGCAAGGACAGCGGCATCACCCTGGAGAAGGTGCTGGCCTGCGACAAGACGCTGTCCTTCGGGATCGGTGATACGCAGTCCACGTCCGGCACACTGGCGCCGATGACCTATCTGTTCACGCCGCGCAATATCGAGCCGCCGAAGTGTTTCCGCACTTTGCGCGCGGCCAACCATCAGGCCAACGCCTTCGCCGTAGCCAACAAGGTGATGGACGTGGCAACCAACAACTCGGTCGGGATGATCTTCTTCGCGCGGCAGAGCCCGGCCCTGGCCGCGAAGCTGCAGGTGATCTGGGAATCGCCGCCATTGCCGGAGTCCTCGATCGTGGTCCGTAAGGATCTCAATCCCGCGCTGAAGGAGAAAATCCGCCAATTCTTCCTGACCTACGGCACCGGTACGGACGCCAAGGCCGAGAAGCAGCGCGCGGTGCTCAAGGGCCTTGAGTACGGCGGCTTCAAACCGGCGGACAACAGCTACCTGAACCCGGTGCGTGAGATGGAAGCTGGCGAAGAGCTGGCCGCCGCCCGACGCACCACGGATAAAGCCAGGATCGCCAAGGCCCTGAGCGAGTTCGAAAAGGTCCGCGCCGATATCGCCAAACAGACCCCGCCGGACACGCTCGCCCCATGAGCCTGCAACCGACCACAGCGGTCCCGCCGCCGCCGGTGAAGACGCTGCGACAGCGGGCGCCGGACATCATCATCTGGGGTGGACTAGCGCTCCTGCTGGCCTTCGCGTTCGGGCCGGCGGAGCTCTACAAACTGCCGCTGCTGTTTCAGAACTCGTCGAACATGCAGGACCTGGCGAACGGATTCCTCAGCCCCCGCTTCGATAACATCGAGCTTTATGTCTCCAAGATGTGGCAGACGATCCAGATGGCCATGTGGGGCACGGCCCTGGCGGTCGTCACGGCCATCCCGCTCAGCCTGCTGGCCTCACGCAACATTACCCCGGCGATCATCCAGATCCCGGTACGCCGCTTCCTGGACATCGTGCGCTCGATCCCGGACCTGGTGATCGGGATGATCTTTCTGGTCGCCGTGGGTCCAGGGCCCTTGGCCGGCGTCATGGCGTTGGCGATCGGCACGTCTGGGGTTCTGGCTAAGTTGTTCTCGGAAGCTACGGAGTCCGTGGATCGCGGGCCTATCGAAGGCGTCCGCGCCACCGGTGCCGGCAAGCTGCATGAGATCGTCTGGGGGGTTGTGCCCCAGGTTCTGCCGCTCTGGACCTCCTATGCGCTCTATCGGTTTGAATCGAATAGCCGCAGCGCCACGGTGCTAGGTTTGATCGGTGCCGGGGGCGTCGGTCAGGTGTTGATCGACAGCATGAATGGCTTTGCCTACGCCGAGACCGCCACCATCGTCCTGGTGATCATTATCGCCGTCAGCCTGATCGACATGCTGAGCCAGGCCATCCGGACCCGGTTGCTCTAAGCCTTGAACTTGGTCAGCAGGGCCCGCAATTCCGGTTCATCGACCAATTCAGCGGCGGCGGCGGCGGGCGTCCAGTTGCGGTCGCGCTCGGTCATCTCCGGCCAGATGTCGCGTTCATCCTGGACCTCCAGAGCGTAGACGAGGACCCGCACATGCTGCTGCCGACCAGATCGCAGGCGCTTGTCATAGTGAAAGGCACCTAGCGATTTGCGGGCAATGACACCAATGACGCCAGCCTCCTCAAACGCCTCCTGCGCTGCGCAGTCTCCTGGCGTTTTGTCCTTCATCGGCCAGCCCTTGGGAATGACCCATCGCTGGGTTTCCCGCGAGGTGATCAGCAAGACCTCAAGGCCGCCGTCTGCGCGCCGACGCCAGGGCAGCGCGGCGTACTGCGTCCGGGGCTCACGATCCGGCTCCGGCCTGACCCTGTTGCTGTTCTGGCCCATTGGGCGGCGCTACGCTCCTCCACCGGAATCCTGCGGAATGGATCTTCGGAGCGGCGCGTTTACACGGGGCTAAGGCCGAAGCCAATCCGTCTGTCACAAATCTGTCATGGCGACAGGATGTGGACGCCTAACCCTGCCCAGCCGCCGTAGTCTGCGCCAGAAGCGGGTCTTCTCCGCCTCAGGATAGGGTTGCAGATTTTTGAGGAAATCCTCCGCGCAGGCGCGCCAGGAGAAGGTTTCGGCAAAGGCCCGCACGCGTCCGCGGTCCAGGTCGAGCGCTTGCAGGCAGGCTTCGCGCAACCCCTCCGTGGCGGTGAGCGCCAGCACCCCGGCCGCCGAGCCCGGGATCAGGTCGATGGGCCCTGGCGCAGGGTAAGCCGCAACGGGTGTGCCAGCCGCCATGGCCTCCAGAATCACCAAGCCGAAGGTGTCGGTGAGCGAGGGAAATACAAACACGTCGGCACAGGCATAGTGCGCGGCCAGCTCTGGCCCGGACTTTGGGCCCTTGAACACCACCTTGGGATACTTGGCCTTGAGGTCCTCGAGCTGGGGTCCCGGCCCGACGACCACCTTGGTTCCGGGTAGATCGAGCGCCACGAAAGCTTCGATGTTTTTCTCGACCGCCACGCGGCCCACATAGAGAAAGATTGGCTTGGCAAGGTCGGCGAAAATATCAGGCTCGTCTTCGCCGCGCGGATGGAACTGTTCGGTATCGACCCCGCGCGACCAAGCCGAGATATTGCGGAATCCATGGCGCGACAGCTCCTCGCGCATGGTGGGGGTGGCGACCATCAACCGCCCCGACGGCTTGTGGAACCATTTCATATAGGCGTAGCCCGCTGCCAGCGGCAGCGGCAACCGGGCCGACACATACTCCGGAAAGCGAGTGTGATAGCTGGTGGTGAACGGCAGCTTCCATTCCACACAGATGCGGCGCGCCGCCAGCCCAATGGGCCCCTCGGTCGCAATGTGGATCGCCTCGGGTTCGAACGCCTTGAACAGCTCCTGAACCGGCTCGTAGACGCCGATCGCCACCTTGATCTCGGCATAGGTCGGCAGCGGGAAGGTCTTGAACTGGCCCGGATGGATCACCTCCACCACATGACCCATGGCCTGTAGCTCGCTGACAACGCGGGTCAGGGTGCGCACGACGCCGTTGACCTGCGGCTCCCAGGCGTCGGTGGCGAGCAGGACGCGCATTGGCCGCAGAGCGTCACGGGGTGCCGTGATCGTGTCGCGCAACCTCTGATCCGAGCGTTGGCGTCGCACAGGTGCCGGGCGACCGAAGGCTTCGGTCTGCATCCAAGCCCAGAAGGCACCCAACAGGGCTTCCTTAGTGGGGAAATGCCGATAGACAGTTCGCTCACCGACTCCGGCCTCACTGGCGATCTCGGCGAAGCTCAAGTCTTCGAGCGAGCGGGTCTCCAACTGGTGGCCGACCGCACGCAGGATTTGCTCTCGGGTCGCCTCGCGTTGGCGTTCGCGAAGGTTCGTCGTGGGCATTTTCATGACAGTCTAACTGTCGCCAGTTTCGCACCCAAGTCAATCCCGGACAGTTCTTCAGCACTTGTGTCAGTTTCTTGGCTCATAGGTGCCCAGGCCGTGGGCGAAGCACATCCTCATTGGGCCTTCGGCTCTGTCGCGACTGGCGCCGAGCGAGGCGGCTGGCTAGGTAGCGAGGTAGGCAAACCAGTTCAAAGAGTCCCATGGAAAGCGGCGTCACCCGGGCGAAGACCACCGCCAAGTCGCGTCGGACGCGAGGCCGGATCCTGGACGCCGCTCTGCGGCTATTCGCCGAGATCGGCTATCACAACGCGACCAATGCGGTGATTGCTGAAGCCGCGGAGTTGACGCGGGGGGCCATGCTCTATCACTTCGCAACACGCGAGGCCCTGGTGGAAGCCGCGATCCTGCACATCGAGCAACACCGCGCGCGCCTGTTTGAACAAGCGGCGGCCGAGCCTTCGATCCCCGGCGCGGATGCCGCAGAACACGCCATTGATGTCTATTGGTCGATGCTAGAGAAGCCGGCTTTCTTGGCCTTCGCAGAGCTTGAGGCCGCCGCCCGCACCGACGCCATGCTCGAACAGAGGTTGGCCGGTGCCCGTAGCGCTTTTGACCATGCCCAGCTCGGTGGCGACCGGTTCGGAGCCATGGTCCAGGCTGGCGACGATCCGCGCTTTCAGACCAGCCGAGACCTGGGCCGGTTCCTATTGGAGGGCTTGGCCAAGGGGTCGATGACCTATGAGGCCGCAGCTCGGCGCGAACGGTTGCTGGTGGTCATCAAGCGGGCCGTTCGTATGCTGAATCGCAAAGGCGATTTGCACGATCTCTGGTCGAACTAGCCCGCGAGGACGTCGGCCGCTGAGGCCACGTTTTCGAGGGGTTCGCCCGCTAGATGCCGATGCAGGTTGGCGACAAACAGGGCGTCGTTTCGCGCCGCATTGCCACTACTCATGCCGGACGAGTGGGGCGTGAGCGTCACCCGAGGATGGGTCCAAAACCGGCTATCGGTAGGCAGGGGTTCGGTCTCAAAAACGTCCAACACCGCGTGCTCTGGCGTGCCGCGATCCAGCGCTGCCAGCAGTGCGGGCTCGTCCACCAGGGGTCCACGACCGACATTGACGAAGATCGAGCCGGATTTCATCTGTGCAAACAGCTCGGCATTGGCCAGACCACGTGTAGCCTCGGTCAAAGGCGCAGCCAATACGAGGACGTCGGTCTGCGGCAGAAGGCTCAGAAGATCTCCGCGTGACGCAATGACCTCAGCCGCCGGGTCTGGGGCTTGATTGCGCCGAATACCGGTGATGTGGGCCCCGAAAGCGCGCGCACGAACAGCAACGCCCTGACCGATGGCACCGAAGCCGAAGATCACCCAGCGCGAGCCGGCGATCTCGCGAAAAGGTCTCCGTGTCCAGGTGCCCGCCGCCTGAGCGGCTCGGCGGCCTGGGCCGTCCTGCAAGGCATCCAACACGCCCCAGAGCACGTAATCTGCCATGCCGACCGCTTGGCCGTGGCTGGTGGTTAGCGTTGCGCCCATCTGGACGAACTGGCCGAAGATCGGACTGTCGAAACCTGCGGCCCCGCTTTGCACCCATTTCAGCTTGGCCGATTTGCGCGCGGCCAGCATGAAGTTGCGCACGCCTGGACTGAAGAAGGCGTCGGCGTTGGCCCAGACAATGTCGGGTTGCGCGTCATCGACGCTCACCGTGGCACCCAGAAGGGTGATCTCGCCGTCGTCGCCAATCAGCAGCGGTTGAACCTGGGCAGCCAGACCCGCGATCTCAGGCTGGACGCGGTGATAGGCCGTTTTGTGGATCAGCAGTCGCATGAAGTCCTCCCCGACCGGTTTAGCCGGGGAGGCACCTCAAAAGCTAGAGTCCGCCGCCGGATTTGGCCGGCGCGGGTGTGGGCGCGGAAGGCATCGGAGCCTGTTGCGCCTGCTCGCGACGACGACCGCCCATCATGCCCTGCATGGCCGTCAGCTCGGCGAGGTCGAGCGCGCCGTCCTTGTCCTTGTCGATCATCGGGAAGTATTTGGCGATGTTGTCGCCCATCTGGCCCTTCAATTCGGCCTTCTGGATCTTGCCATCCAAACTGGCATCAAACATGCCAATCATCCGGGTCTTGTCCACCAAGTCGTCATAGTTGGTTTGTTTGGCGGCGGTCTCTTCCACCCAGCGGTAGCGGATCGCCGTGTAGAACATTTCCTCCCAGGACTGGTCGCCCCAGACGATGGTCTTGGTCGCATCCGGGTTGGCCGGGTTCTGCTTGGAATTGTCGTACCAGTAGTTGGCGATCAGCCGGGACCCAGCCGGGATCTTCATCGGCTCGGCAAAGCTGTACTCACGCTGCCAGTTGAAGTCGTAGCGCGGCATGGCCAGGATCCGCTTCTTCGCGCCGTCCGGGGTCACCAGCCACAGGTCCGAGGCGTAGCCGCGGTAGTGGGCGTGCGGGAACGCCGAATAGAGCAACATCTCTTTCGGCACGTCGATGTAGGCGGTTTCTTTGTGACGCGCTTCGCCAGCCGGGATTACAATGGCCGGATTCACGATGACCGAGCTGCGCATCATCAGATCCGGCTTCTCGCCGTTCTTATAGAAATAGAGGCCTAACTGGGACTTGTCGGTTACTTCCTTGCCGAACGGCGTGTAGTGGACCTGCGCCCCTATCGCACCGCCCGCTGGCAGATAGGTGCCGACATTCTTGGGCCACAGCGTGCTTTCTGCGCCGACCGCATAGCCGCCAAACGAGGCACCCCAGCGGCTTTCATTGCCCTTGCCATCCTTCGGAACTTCTTTGAGGTATCCGGTCAGATAGTGGTGAACAGCTTGGCGCTGGCTGACCACGAAGGTCGAGGCCTTGACCCATTTGCCCTCGGTCAGCGGGTTGACCATGATCGGACGCTGATAGTCGACCACGCCCGAGGCGGGGATTGTGTAGCTGGGGATGTCCAGGATCAGGTCCGGCTTGCCCAGGGGCCATTGCTTGGCGACCCGACGCTCAGCAGCCAGCGGGTCGGGCCCCGCGCCGCGCTCGGCACCCTGCTCGATCCAATGGACCACCGTCTTAATCTCAGCCGAGCTCAGGCTTTTGTCGTCTGACCATTTGCCGACATGAGGATCGACGTTCCAGGGCGGCATCCGATCGGTGCGCAGCACTTCGCGGATCATCGGCGAGAAGCCCTTGACCATCTGGTAGTTGGTCATGGCGAAGGGGCCGATCCCGCCCTCCACGTGACAGGCCACGCACTTTTTCTCCAGGATCGGCGCGACCTCCTTGCTGTAGGAAATCTTCGCAACCTGATTGCGCTGCGGGAAATCGACGAGGCAGCCGGGGCTCTGGCGGTTAGCGGCCAAGGCTGGCTTGCCCGCGAGGACAGCATCGACAGCGTCGCTCGCCCAGGGGTGATCCGCAACGGCCTTCTGGGTTCCATAGTTAAGGCTGTCATCCAGCGGACCGCGATAGGCGACCTTCCAGGTCTTGGGATCGACCACGAAGAACTCAGCGGTGCGGGTGACACCTAACTGCTCGCCGACCAGCTGGTGGCTATCCATCAGGATCGGCATGTCGATGCCGAACTCTTCCTTCTCCTTGGCGATCGCGTCGCGACCGTCCTGGAGGTTGGAATTCAGCAGTAGGAATTGGACGCCCTGGCCGCCGTAGCGCGCCTGGAGTTCTTTCAGACGCGGGGCCAGATTGCGGACGATGGGGCAGCCGTTGCCGACCGTCACGATCACGATCACCTTGGCGTCGCTCATCCGGTAGAGTTCGTGGCCCATGTAGTCGGTGTCCGACAGCATGAAGTTATCAATGATCTTGGGTGCCGGGGTGACCGCCGCCTCGCTGGCCGCGACCGAGGTTGCGGCGGACAAGGCGTTCGGCGCTTGCGCGGTGCTGGTACAGCCGAACAGCAGGGCCGTCGCGGCGACGGTCGCCAGGGCGGAGATATGGGCCGTTTTCATTGTGGATCGTTCCTCAACTGGGCCGCGACCGGGAATCTACCCGCGCCGGGTCCGGACCTGAAATTTACCATTTCTGACGTTATCTCAGCACAAAGGCGTTTCATCATTATTTCTAGTCAATGTTCGGGCTTTGCAGCCTCCCCGGCGGTCCAGGCATTGACGCGGGCCTCTAGGAGGTCCAACGGCAGGGGTCCAGCCAACAGGACAGCATCGTGGAACCGGCGGATATCGAACCGCTCGCCGAGCTCTGTCTTGGCCTTGGCGCGCAGCTCAAGGATCTTCAATTGGCCGACCTTGTAAGCCAGGGCTTGACCCGGCCAGCCGACGTAGCGCGCGACTTCGACATCGATATTGAGCGGCGCCAGCGCGGTGTTCTGGGTGAAGCAGGCCTTGGCCTGATCGATGGTCCAACCCTTCCAGTGCAGGCCGGTATCGGCCACCAGACGGCAGGCGCGCCACATCTCCATCGATAGCCCGCCAAACCGCTCATAGGCGTCACGGTAGAGGCCCATCTCGCCCGCGAGTCGTTCGGAATACAGACCCCAGCCCTCGGTGTAGGCTGTCACCCCGGCATTGCGGCGGAACGCCGGGACGCCCACGGCCTCCTGTCCCAAGGCGATCTGTAGATGGTGGCCGGGAACAGACTCATGTGCGGTCAGCGCGGGGAGTTCGTAGAGTGGCCGTTGGTCCAAGTGTGAGGTATTGACCATGTAGCCGCCCGCGATGCCTTGCTTGGGCGACCCTTCGAAATAGCGGGCGCTGGTGTAGCCCTCCTCGATCTCGGCCGGGACCGGGCGAACGCCGAAGGTCAGGCGCGGCAGGGTCGCAAAATAGCGCGGCAGCAGATCGTCGATCCGCTTGTCGATCTCTGAGGCTTTCTCAAGCAGAGCTTGGCGGCTGGTCACGTAGAACCGGGGGTCGGTCCGCAGCATGGCGATGAAGGCGGTCAGGTCGCCCTTGAAACCGGTTTCGGCCATCACGCCCTGCATCTCGGCGCGAATGCGGGCCACCTCAGAGAGGCCCAGGGCATGGATCTCGTCTGGCGACAGGGCCGTGGTGGTGTGGTCGGCGACCAGCCAGCGATAGTAGGCGTCGCCGCCGGGAAGGCTACGCGCGCCAAGTGCTTTTCGGCTGGCCGGCAGGTACTCTTTCTCCAGAAAGGTCACGAAGTCGCGTTGCGCCGTGCGGATCTGTTCGCGGACCAAACCGACAGCCACGGCTCGCATCTCGGCGAGCTTGACCGGTGCGATCTGAGCAGTCTCGAATGGCTTGAGTAGTGGATCAACCTCAGGGTCCCTGGCCGCTGAGACGCGGGCACGTGCCAGGACGCTGTCATTGGTAGATCTTGGCTGGGTGAAGCCTGACTTCACGCCGCGCCGGGCGTTGGCGATGTTTTGCGCATAGTAACGCGGCAGAGCGCGCAGGCGTGCAATCCAGGCCTCCGCGTCCGCCTCGGTGTTCAATGGCGTCGTGGACGCCAGATAGCCCATATCCATGTCGAAGCCGCTATCGCTGTTGAATGGCATTCGCGCCTCATCAAAACCGAGCCTCTTCAGACGCCGCTCAAGCGTCCAGCGCAGGAAGTCGCGGTTTAGGAGCGCCTCAACGGGTAGACCCTTGGTATCGACAGCGTCCAGCCGACCCTTGAACTCCTCCAGTGCACTGCGCCGCAGGACATCGGCGCCGGGCGATACATCGGCCAGCCGCCCAAGCGCGCGGCGATCCCCTTCGCGCCCGGCGCTGACGGGATCCTGGCTGAGCGCATAGGCCTCATAGTCCGCGACCAGCGCGGTTAGCGTAGCCTCCTGCGCCAGGGCGGGCCTGGCCGCAAAGACCAGAGCGATCACAATCAGCAGGCGGCGCATGTCGAACTCCTTAAGGAACCGCCAAGCTGGCGCCCGGCGAGCCGCTTGCCAAGGCTTGGCATCGGCCTGCAGCTAAGGTCATGGTGTCACTGGGGCTGGAGGGCCCGCCGATGAGCTTCATGACCCGCAGGAAATCCATTGAGGCGGCCACACCGAGCGATGGGGCGCACCAGCTGAAAGCTACATTGGGCTGGCCGCACCTTTTGGCGCTGGGGGTCGGCGCGATTATCGGCACCGGTATCTACACCCTCACCGGGGTCGCGGCGGGCTTGGCAGGGCCGGCGGTGATCTTATCGTTCGCGGTGGCCGGAGCGGTCTGCGCCTGCGCCGCGCTCTGCTACGCCGAGATGGCAAGCCTGACGCCGCAGTCGGGCAGCGCCTATACCTATTCTTACGTTTCGCTGGGCGAAGGTCTGGCCTGGGTGATCGGGTGGAGCCTGATCCTGGAATACACCCTGGTCTGCAGTGCCGTCGCGGTCGGCTGGTCCGGCTATGCTTCTGGTCTAATCCTTCAGGCCGGGTGGGATGTGCCCAAGTCACTGCTGGCGGGCGGGGTCGTGGATCTTCCGGCCATCTTCATCGCCCTGCTGGTCACCGGTGTGCTGCTGATCGGCACCCGCGAGAGCGCCACGGTCAATTTTATCCTCGTAGTCGTGAAACTGGTCGCCCTGGCCTTCTTCGTGGCCTTCACCCTGCCCAGCTTCGACGCCGCCAATTTCCAGCCCTTTGCGCCCTATGGCTACGGCGCACACGAGATCGACGGCAAGAAGATGGGCGTGATGGGCGCGGCGGCGATCATCTTCTTCGCCTTCTACGGGTTCGACGCGATCTCGACGGCGGCGGAGGAAGCCAAGAACCCCAAGCGCGACCTGACCATTGGCATCGTCGGCTCCATGGCCCTGTGCACAGTGATCTATATCGCGGTCGCAGCTGCCGCGCTGGGCGCAGTTCCGTTTGCGGCGTTCTCTAAGAGCCCGGAACCGCTGGCCTTTGTGCTGAAGGCACTGGGTCGCCCTGGGTCGGCGGCGCTCATCGCGGGCGCAGCGGTCCTGGCCATGCCGACCGTGATCATGGTGTTTATGTTTGGCCAGAGCCGGGTGTTCTACGCCATGGCCAGGGACGGCCTGCTGCCCCGCGCGTTGGCCGCCGTCGGGCCGCGCGGCGTGCCGACAGCGGTGACACTGCTGACCGGGATGATCGCTGCCGTGATCAGCGGATTGATGCCACTGGACGAGATCGCCGCTCTGGCCAACGCCGGGACTCTGGCCGCCTTCATTGCAACGGCGTCTGCGGTGATGGTCCTGCGCCGCCGTGTGCCGGGGCTGGCCAGGCCGTTCCGGACGCCCGCAATCTGGATCATCGGTCCGGCGACGGTGCTGGGCTGCCTGTATCTGTTCAGCAGTCTGGCGGCCAAGACGATGGTGTTCTTTGTGGTCTGGAACGTCATCGGTGCCGGCGTCTATCTGGCCTACGGTCGCAGGAAGAGCCGACTGGCGGGCGTCTAAGTCCTGAGTTCCGTCAGGATGTCGCTCAGCGCGGCTTGCCAGGGGCGCGGGGTGACACCGAACACCTGTTCCAACCGGGATAGATCCATTGTCGCGCGAAGTGGGCGTTGGGCCGGGGTCACATAGTCGGCGGTCTTCTGGCCTGCGACCTCAGGTGCATCCGCACCCAGAGCCTCAGCGAAGATCGCTTCGGCAAAGCCGCGCCAGGTCACTTCACCGTTGTTGGCGAAGTGGAGAGTTCCGAACGCAGGATCACCGGCCTTCGCACCGGCGAGCCGACCAGCCTGGTTGAGGATGAAGCCCGCCAGGTCCGCCGCCGACGTCGGCCGGCCCGACTGATCGTCCACCACCTTGAGCGGATTTCCGGCAGCGGCAACCCGCAGCATGGTCTTGATGAAGTTCTTGCCGTGGGCCGAGACCACCCAGGACGTGCGGATATTCAATGCCCGGGCGCAACCGGCGGCGACTAGCATCTCGCCCTCCAGCTTGGTCGCACCGTAGGTATTGAGCGGGTTCGTCGGGGCCTCCTCGGCATAGGGCGCACCGCCGTCACCCGCGAACACATAGTCGGTCGAGATATTGACCAGCGCCGCGCCGACTCCTGTACAGGCTTCTGCGATTGCGCCAGGGGTCACGGCGTTGATCGTCCGGGCAAGGTCACGCTCCGTCTCAGCCAGATCCACGGCGGTATAGGCCGCGGCGATGATCACCAGATCCGGTCGAGCCTTGAGAACCTGCGCCGCGGCGGCTGCCGGATCAGCAAGATCGCAGTCCACGCGGCCGAGTGCCGTGAGCGCGACGTCATGGGTGGGTGCCTGGCGGGCCAGTTCCACGCCGAGTTGGCCGGTAGTCCCGAACTGGAGAATTCTGACGGTCATGCGCCCTCATAACGCGATCTCCCGAGGTCTCAAGGCCAAGGCGGCTTGCTGGGACCAAGGCCGGGCTCGTAAGATCGGTATGCGAGTCACCGGACGCCGTCCGGAACGCGTCGCGAGGGAGTGTCGGCGTGGAGGCTCGGACAGGCAAGGTGCAGGGGTCGGGCGGACCAAGGCCGGGCGAGGCCGGGCGGCGCGGCCCTGACCTGACTACCGGTCCGATCGGCACGACCCTGATCCTTTTTGCCTTGCCGGTGATGGGCACCAATATCCTGCAGTCGGTGAACGGCTCGGCCAACGCGATATGGGTCAGTCACGTGCTTGGCCCGGCGGCGCTGACCGCGATCTCCAACTCCAATCAGATCTATTTCCTGATGCTGGGGGCGATCTTCGGCCTCAGCATGGCCGCCAACATCATGATCGGCCAGGCGGTTGGAGCCGAGGATGAGCGGTTGGCCAAGCGCGTGGCGGGGACAGCCACGCTGTTCTTCATCGTGATACCTCTGCTCATCGGCATCGCAGGTTTTGTCCTAACGCCGCACATCCTGTCTGGCATGGGCACGCCGCCTGACGCTAAGCGCGACGCCACGGCCTATCTGCGGGTGATCTTCTCGGCGCTGCCGATCCTCTACTTTTTCACCTTCATGATGATGGCCCAGAGGGGCGCGGGTGACTCCCGCACGCCGTTCTACTTCTCGCTGATGGCGGCGGGCCTTGAGATGACGCTCAACCCTTTGCTGATCATCGGCGTCGGCCCGTTCCCAACCCTGGGCATCGTCGGCTCGGCGACGGCCAGCGTCATTGCTCAGGGCACGACGCTGACCGTCATGCTGATCCACCTCTATCGCAAGAAAAGCGTTCTGGTGCTCACGCTGCCGGAATGGCGGGCGTTCCGTCCGGACTTCGACATTGCCAAGAACTTGGTGCTCAAGGGCCTGCCGATGGCTTTTCAGATGATTGTCATCAGCCTGGCCGCTGTGACGATGATGAGTCTGGTCAACTCCTACGGCTCCACCACCGCGGCCGCCTATGCCGCCGCTGTGCAGATCTGGACCTACGTGCAGATGCCCGCAATGGCCCTGGGTGCGGCCGTGTCCTCCATGGCCGCGCAGAACGTCGGTGCCGGAAACATGAAGCGGGTTGGTGAGATCGCAAAGGTCGGCGTGCTCTATGCGGCCCTATTCTCCGCCACGCCCATCGTGATCATCCATTTCCTGGACCCGATCATCCTGCAGGCCTTTCTACCCTCCAGCAGCCCGTCGTTGCCGATCGCGATCCACATCAATTCTATCGTCTTGTGGGGGTTCATCCCATTCGGTATGGCGTTCATCTTCTCCGGAATCATGCGCGCGACGGGGGCGGTCTGGCCGCCGCTGATCGCGATGATCATCGCGATGTGGGGCGTGCGGGTGCCGTTGGCGAATGTCCTGACGCCCTATCTTGGCGCAGATGCGATCTGGATCAGCTTCCCTGCGGGCAGCACCATGTCGCTGATCCTGGCGGCGGCCTACTATCGCTGGGGCGGGTGGCGTAAGTCGCGGATGTTAGCCACAGGGCCGCATGGCTTTGCATCCGACACCGGGGCCTCGCCGCCTTTGGACGATGCGCATCTCCCGACAGACGCGGGCGTCAGCCATAAGGCTCCATGAGCGCCGAGTAGACCAGGGTCCGCAGTTCACGGCGGATGGGGTAGGTGGATGACGGTAGGAGCTGTGTCATGAAGACCGCCGTGACCTGCTCCATCGGATCGCACCAGAACGCCGTAGACGCAGCACCACCCCAGTAGAATTCGCCTAAGCTGCAGGGAATCAGAGTTTGTGGCGGATCAAACACCGTGGCCACGCCTAGCCCGAAGCCGACGCCGGCGTTGGTGCTCTCCGAGAACAGTGAGCGCGACAGTGCGGTAAGGTCCTGGCCGCCCGGCAGGTGGTTGGACGCCATCAATTCCACAGTCTTGGGTGCCAGAATCCGCGCGCCTTCGAACTCGCCGCCATTCACCAGCATG
>JAYTWT010000259.1:0-7327 GCA_043743295.1 Alphaproteobacteria bacterium
GAAGACAAGGAAGTCGGCATCGAGGTCGCCACCGGCGTTACGGTGAAAGTCGTCAAGTCAATGATCTCCGACGTGCGGACCCGCGGCGAGCCCGCCGCAGCCAACGACGCCAAGGCGTGAGTAACAGGATCGACGCCTTCCCATGCTGACGCTTTCCCGCTGGAAGGTCATCCTGGTCGCTCTGTCGATCACGTTCGGCCTGCTGTTCGCCATGCCGAACGCGTTGCCGCAGACTGTCCGGGACAGCCTGCCGGGCTTCTTGCCGAAGAAGACCTTGAACCTAGGCCTTGACCTGCAGGGCGGCTCTTACCTGTTGCTTGAGGTCGATACCAAGGCCCTGCTGGCCGAGCGGCTGACCAACACGTTGGAAGACGTGCGCACCCAGCTGCGTGAGAAACAGATCGCGTTCTCGGATCTTGCCGTGGTCAACTCTGCAGTTGCGATGCGGATCGTAGACCCGGCACAGGTTGTGACCGCCTCGAACCTGTTGCGCGACAAGGTCGGAGCGCCTTTGGTAGGCGCAGCCGGCGGCCGCGACGTTCAGATCACCAACGCCGGGGATCAGCGCCTGCGCCTGACCTTCGTGCCGGAAGCTATCGAGGCCGAAGCGGTTCGCGCCGTCGAACAGTCGCAGGAAATCATCCGCCGCCGGATCGATGAACTGGGTACGCGTGAGCCCAGCATCACCCGCCAGGGCACCAACCGCATCGTGGTCGCCGCGCCCGGTGAAAGTGACCCGGAGAAACTGAAGGCAATCCTCGGGCAGACCGCCAAGCTGACTTTCCATATGGTCGATGAGACAGCGGATATCGCCCAGGCCCAGGCCGGACGTGTGCCGCCGGGCTCAAAGATCCTGCCCGGCGATGATTTCCAACCCTTCTATGTGGTCAAGCAGCGCGCTCTGGTGACCGGTGAGATGTTGACCAGCGCCCAGGCCGGGTTTGATTCTCAGACCGGTCGCGCGGTGGTGAACTTCCGATTCGGCGGCGTCGGCGCGCGGCGGTTCGGCGATGCGACGTCGCAGAACGTCGGCAAACGCTTTGCCATCGTGCTCGACAACAAGGTGATCTCGGCGCCCAACATCAACGAGCCTATCCGTGGTGGATCGGGGCAGATCAGCGGCAATTTCACTGCTGAGAGCGCCAATAATCTGGCGCTGCTGCTCCGCGCCGGGGCGCTGCCGACCCGCCTGAACGTCGAAGAACAACGCACTGTCGGGGCCGAACTGGGCGCGGACGCCATCGCGGCCGGTCAGATTTCGACGATCATCGGTTTCACGGCCATCCTGGTGTTCATGTTCCTGGCCTACGGGTTCTTGTTTGGCGGCATTTCGATCGTCGCCCTCATGGTCAACGGCCTGTTGCTGATCGCCGCCATGAGCCTGACCCAGGCCACCTTGACCCTGCCGGGCATCGCGGGCTTGATCTTGACCCTTGCGGTCGCGGTCGACGCCAACGTTCTGATCTATGAGCGGATGCGCGATGAGGTGCGGGCTGGACGAACGGTCATCGCCGCGATGGACGCCGGGTTCAGCCGCGCCATGAGCACCATCATCGACGCCAATCTGACGACCCTGTTGGCCGCCCTGATGATGTTCAGCTTCGGTGCGGGCCCGGTAAAGGGCTTTGCCTGGACCCTTTCGATCGGCGTGGTCACCTCGGTGTTCTCTGCCGTCCTTATCACCCAGGTGCTGTTGGCATGGTGGTTCAAAACCGCCCGGCCGAAGTCCCTGCCGATCTCTTAAGGTAAGGCCCCGCCATGTGGCCACTGATCAAGATTCTCCCGGTCAAAACCGACTTCGATTTCGTGCGGTTCGCCCGTCTTGCGGCGGTCATTTCGGCGATAGCCGTGATCGCCTCGCTGGCGCGGGCGATGATCCCGTTTGAGTTGCCCTGTGGAGGCCTCACGTGCGGCATCGACTTCAAGGGCGGCACGGTCCTGGAACTGTCGACCGATCCGCGCCCTGTGGATTTGGGCCTCGCGCGATCTTCGTTGGAACGCATGAACCTGGGCGATGTCCAGGTGCAGGCGTTCGGCACGCCCAACCAGGCGATGGTCCGTTTCCAGACGCCGGCGAACGCGAGCCCTGCCGCCACGGTCGATGCCGTGAAGGCGACGCTGGCCAAGTCGCTGGGCAACGTGAAGTTTGAGCGGACCGATGTGGTCGGTCCGAAGGTGTCCGGCGAATTGTTCCGCGGCGGGCTGATCGCACTGCTGCTCTCTATTGGCCTAATGTTGATCTACATCTGGTTCCGGTTCGAACTGCAATTCGGCATCGGCGCGGTGGTGGCCCTGTTCCACGACGTGATCTTAACCTTCGGCATCATCGCCTTTGCCAAGTTGGAGTTCAGCCTGACGACCGTGGCCGCGATCCTGACCGTGATCGGCTATTCAATGAACGATACGGTGGTGGTGTTCGACCGGCTTCGCGAGAACCTGCGCAAATACAAGCGCATGCCGCTCCGCGAGGTCATCGACCTGTCGATCAATGAGACCCTGTCGCGTACGATCATCACCGGCCTGACCGCGATGCTGGCCCTCGGCGGCCTTGCGGTGTTCGGCGGGCCGAGCTTGTTCCACATGACGATCGTCCTGATGTTCGGCATCGTTATCGGTACCTATTCGTCGATCTATGTCGCCGCGCCGGTCATTCTGCTCTGGGGCGTCAAACGGAACGACGAGCCGGCAGAACCGTTGAAGCCCTCTACGGTCCGACTCTGAACTGGTGGCCCGCGACGCGCCTACCATTGATGCGTTTGGTGGCGGTGGGTTTCGGCTAGCTGGCCAGCGCTACGAAGGCTCGGTGCTGATCATCGGCGACGTTGCTCACGCTTGGCCCGTCACCTGTCTTTTGGACCTGACGCTCGGCCATCTAGAACCTGTGTTATCCGCGGGTGTGGCCGGGGTGGAGTTTCTGATCCTCGGCGCGGGTCCGCAGAACGCCCCGCCGCCCCGCGAGGTCCGCGAAGGTTTGCGGCAGGCGGGGATGGGACTTGAGGTCATGGCAACACCCGAAGCGGCCCGGCTCTACAACCTCCTGACCTCGGAAGGGCGCCGGTTGGCAGCAGCCTTGATCGCGGTTTAAGCCTCCCCGACCGGGATCGCTTTCAGCCCACCACGAAACGCCCTATAGGTTTGGCCAGGGCAGGATTTAAGAGGGCAACACCATGGCAGGCTTACTCGCCAATTTCCGCAACACCATCATTCTTAGCGTCATCTTAGCGCTGGTTATCGTCGTGGCCTATTCGACCGGACCGCAGGGCACGGGGCCGGCCTTCGTCCAGGCGGTGTTCCGCTGGCTGCACGTGTTCTTCGGTATCCTGTGGATCGGGCTGCTCTACTATTTCAACTTCGTCCAGATCCGGAAAATGCCGGAAATCCCGGCTGAGCTGAAGCCGGCGGTATCGAAGTACATTGCACCGGAAGCGCTGTTCTGGTTCCGGTGGTCCGCGCTGATCACCGTCCTGATGGGCTTGGCGATTGCCGGCGTGCGCGGCTATTCGGCCGAAACGCTCAGCCTGGGCATGGCAGGCGGCTACAATCCCGCGCTGGACAAGCAGTACACCCTGCTGGGTCTGGGCATGTGGCTGGGCATCATAATGATGCTGAACGTCTGGGGCATCATCTGGCCGAACCAGAAGCGCGCGCTGGGCATCGTGGAGGCCGACGCCGACACCAAGGCTAAGTCCGCGCGTATGGCGATGCTGGGCTCCAGGACCAACCTGTTGCTCTCCATTCCGATGCTGACAACCATGGCGATGAGCCAAACTATTTACGGCTGATGGCCTAATCAGATCGTGGAAGGCCCGCCCGGCTGGCGGGCCTTTTGCGTTTGAGGCGACGATGAGCGACGAGACCCTGCATCTCGATAGTCAGATAAGAGGCGCGGACCTGGACCGCTGGCTCTCCAGCCGGTTCATCGCCGATACGACGGCGCGGGCCGATGTAATCGCGCTCTATGCCTATGACCACGAGTTAGCACGCGCCCCCAAGGTGGCGTCCAACGCACTGTTGGGCGAGATTCGCCTGACGTGGTGGCGCGAGATGCTGGACGAGGCTTTTGAAGGCCGTCCTGTACGCCATCACCCGACCGCCCAGGCCTTAGCGGGGGTCATCGCCCGTCGAGGCCTCGCCCGGGGGCCGCTTGAGGCGATGATTGATGGGCGCTATCGCGAACTCGACCCCGCGCCGATGACCGAGCTGGAGGCCCTGGACTGGGCACGCGATTGCGGGGGCCAGACTGCGGCCCTGGCTGTGGAAATCCTCGACCCTAGCGCCCAGCCAGAGTTCGCGCTGGCCGCCGGTTCCGCCTGGGCGCTCAGCCGCCGCGTGACCGATGCGCCGGAGTTGGCCCCGGCACTGCAACACACCCTAACCGCCGCTCGCACCGCGGTTCGTCACTTGAGCGCCGCCGCTTTTCCTGCCGTCGCGCATGCGGCGTTGGCGGGCCGTCGGCAAGGGTCTGAAGTGCGTCGGCGCCTACGCCTCACGGTGGCCGTGGCGCGTGGCCGGATCTGACTTTCCCACCCCTTTATGTTGAGGGATGCATGACGCCCAGACCTTCAAATCCGCCAGCGCCCGCTCGCCTACTGCACGCTTCTTCAGCCGTGATTTCTCCTTGGACCCTAGCCGATTGCCGTCGGCGTCGCGTTTGGGCGGTTCTATGGGCGGGATCAGGCCGTAGTTGATGTTCATCGGCTGGAAACTGCCCTTGCCGTGGGCCAGATGGCCGCCGGTGATGTGGCCGATCAGAGCGCCCAGGGCCGTGGTCGGCGGCGGTGGCACCAAGGCTTGGCCCAGCCGCTCGGCGGCAGCGAAGCGCCCGGCCAGCAGGCCGACCGCCGCACTTTCCACATAGCCCTCGACCCCAGTTACCTGTCCGGCGAACCGCAGGCGTGGATCGACCTTGAGCTTCAGGGTCGCGTCCAACAAACGTGGCGAGTTGATGAAGGTGTTACGGTGCAGGCCACCCAGCCGCGCGAAGACGGCCTTTTCCAGCCCCGGAATGGTGCGGAACACCTCGCTCTGCGCCCCATGCTTCAGCTTGGTCTGGAAACCGACCATGTTCCAAAGTGTGCCCAGCGCATTGTCCTGGCGCAGCTGGACGACGGCATAGGCCTTGGTCTGGGGGTCGTGTTCGTTGGTCAGGCCGACCGGCTTCATCGGGCCGTGCCGTAAGGTCTCTCGCCCGCGCTCAGCCATGATCTCAATGGGCAGGCAGCCGTCGAAGTAGGGTACATGCTCCCACGCCTTGAACTCTGACTTGGGCCCGTCCAGCAGGGCATCGATGAAGGTTTCGTACTGGGCCTTGTCCATCGGACAGTTGATGTAGGCTGCCGCATCGCCGCCGGGGCCTTCCTTGTCGTAGCGGGACTGGCGCCACGCCACACCCATGTCGATGCTGTCCAGGTTCACGATGGGCGCGATAGCGTCGAAGAACGACAGCTGACCTTCGCCCGTAAGGGCAAGGATCGCCTCGGACAAGGCGGGAGAGGTGAGGGGACCGGTGGCAATGATTACGCTGTCCCAATCGGCGGGCGGCAGTCCGGCGACCTCTTCTCGCGCAATGGTCACCAGGGGGTGCGCCTCAAGGCGTGCCGTGACGGCGTCTGCAAACCCGTCGCGGTCCACGGCCAAGGCACCGCCAGCCGGCACCTGATGCGCATCACCGCACGACATGATGATCGAGTTCAGGGCTCGCATCTCGGCGTGAAGCAGCCCGACGGCGTTGCCCGTCCAGTCATCCGCGCGGAACGAGTTGGAGCAGACCAGTTCGGCAAGCCGGTCGCTCTGGTGCGCGTCTGTACCGCGTACGGGCCGCATCTCGTGCAGCACGACGGGTACGCCGGCCTCGGCGATTTGCCAGGCGGCTTCAGATCCGGCGAGGCCGCCGCCGATTACGTGAATGGGGTTTAGGGTCATGCGTGGCTAACTAGCAACGAACGCCAAGGATCGCGAGCGGGGCCTTGCAGGGATTGTGAGCGGCGGCGCAAAGTTCAGCTTAAAGGATATGACCGAGTCGTCGCGGATGGCGGCAAGGTCTGGGGCCGTCGATGATAGCGTACTCGGCGTCGGACGCCGCGATTGAAGGATTTCGAATCAGCCGCCAGAGCCCCCGGGTTATTCTGGGCTGGGCGTTATTCTCCTTCGTCGCCAGCCTCGCCGGCGCACTCGTCACCCTGGCCATGCCCAAGGAGGCAGCTGCGGCGCTTGAGGCGATTGCGAACGAACAGGCACCTGATGGCGGTGCCTTGCTAGAGATGTTGGCCTTAGCGTCTCCGATTCTCCTGATCGGCCTGCTGGTTCAGCGCATGATGGATGCGGCGGTCTATCGGCTGATGTTGCGAAGTGAGGACGATCGCTTTGCCTATTTGCGTCTCGGCGCCGACGAGCTGCGGCTGACGGCGCTGCGGTTGATCTATCTTGTCCTCGCCGTCCTGCTGATCGCTGTCGTGCAGTTTGCGATCGTGCTGCTCACGCTCCTCATGTCGGCGGTAGGTCAGGGCGCGGCGGTGTTCGTGGCCTCGGTTGGTGAGTTGGCCTCCGTCATCGTCGCCGTCGTGCTGGCGGTGCGCCTGTCGCTGGCCTCGGTGATCACATTCCAGACTGGCCGCTTGGCGCTGTTCGAATCCTGGGACGCCACCCGGGGTCAGTTCTGGTCGCTGCTGGGGGTCTATGCCCTGGCGCTCGGCAGTATCGTGGCGCTTGGGTTGCTGGTCTTGGTGGTGTTCACCATCGGTGCCGGAGTGCTGCTGATTGCCACCGGCGGCAGTACGGCAGACCTCCGGACCATCACCCAGCCGAAGGCCTTTACGCTGCTGACCTATCTGAACCCCTACATCGTCGCTTACACGATGCTGGGCTGCGTGTTCACAGCGGTCTATTCTGCTGTGGTCGCCGCGCCGGGCGCCTACATCTATCGGCTGACGTCGGTGCCCGAGCCTGACCGAGCTTAGGCTTCCGCGCTTGGCCGCGCCGAGACGCGGTCGTGCCAGGCCTTCAGGTTGGTGAACTCCGCCTCCAGCGGCAGGCCGATCCAACCCGCGAAATCTACGGTCGTCAGCAGGCAGATGTCAGCCATGGTGTAGGTTTCGCCGGTGACGAACGACTTGTCAGCCAATTCGCGGTCCAGATACTTCTGCGCGCCCTGGTAGGTCGCCTTGTTGGACTCCCCGAAGTCCGTGAACTGGGTCAGCAGCGCCGCCGTGCGCGGGTGGGCGTGGCGCCAGAACATGCCGACCGGCGTCATCACCGTGAACTCCACCCGGCGCACCCACATATCCACCGTGGCTTTTTCCACCGCCGTGGTCCCGAACATCGATGGGGT
>JAYTWT010000260.1:0-6881 GCA_043743295.1 Alphaproteobacteria bacterium
CTTCATGTAGTCCGGCGCGGTCGAGACCAAGCCGCCGCCGCCCCAGAATTCTGGTGACATGGGAAAGGCATCGGTGGCGATCAGGGCTCCGTCCGGCCCTTTCATGTGCATCCCGGCGCGCCGAGCGGTGAGGGCTGCGTTCGGGACAAGGGCCGTGCTGTTCATGCCAAGGGGACCGAGGATGTTCTCTGCAAACACCGCATCCAAGCCCTGGCCGGTGACCGCTTCGATCAGCCAGCCTGCGGCGTCGATGCCGATCCCATACTGCCAGCCTTCGCCCGGTTCGAAGACCAGGACGTCGCCCAGTTCCATCAGGCCTCTACCGGTCGCGACCATATAACGGCCAAGGTCGGCATTGCAGAAATCATAGGCCATGCCTGAGGTGTGGGTCAGCAGATGCCGCATCGTGATCGGTCGCTTGGCAGAGCGAAGGATGGGTGCCCCATCGGCATCGAACCCCTCCAGGACCTGGGGCGCGGCCAGTTGCGGCAGCCGCGAGCCTATCGGTTCATCCAGATCCAGCAGTCCACGCTCAACCAGTTGCACTGCAGCCAGCGCAGTGACCGCTTTGGTACACGAAGCGATCCAGAACACGGCGTCCGGATCCATCGGCGTCGGATCGGCCACGCCCCGCGCACCGGCGGCAAACTGCGCGTTGGACCCATCGGCATAGCCCACGGCAGCCGTAAGTCCCGGAGCGACGCCATCGGCTACGGCAGCGTCCAAGATCGTCTGAATCCGAGCCATATCCATCATCTTGCTCCTTAGCGCTTGAGCCTTGGCCCCAGGGACACTACCTTAGTCCTTGGCGGGTCTGCTGCGGCCCTCGTCGAAGGCGACATATTCCAGCGACCTTAATTCTCCTCTAGGGAACTGTCCCTGGCCGGGATCCTGGTCCCGGGCACACGGTGCCCACCTGTCACTAACAGGTCGAGGGAATGAAACAGTCCTTCACGGTTCTCGCGGCGCCGCCACCCTTTGCCCCGGATTGCGGAGCGTGACGAGCAAGACTGAGCTGCGTGCCGCGATGCGCCATCTGCGCCGCCGCCTAGCTGTCGAAGCGCCGGGCGCCGCCGAGCAGGCCTCAGCCAATCTGCCGTTCTTTCCGAACGTGCACGTCTACGCGGTCTATCACGCCGTGGGGTCGGAGCTTGACCCCACGCCGATCCGGATGGCGGGACAGCGCGCGCTGCCGGTCATCGCGGACCGCGCGCGACCGATGGTGTTTCGGTGCCATCGGCTGGGCGAACCCCTAATGCCAGACGTGATGGGTGTTCCTGCGCCACCGCAGAGCGCAGGGGAGGTGACGCCCGACGTCATATTCGCACCCACGTTGGCCTTTGATCGACAGGGCGGGCGTCTCGGGCAAGGCGGGGGATATTATGACCGGCTGATCGCAAGTCTTCGCGCAAACGGGCCGCTACTTGTGATCGGTCTTGCCTATGCGGGCCAGGAAGTGCCCGAAGTCCCGATGGAGCCTCACGACCAGCGCCTGGACGCCATTCTGACCGAGACGGATTTCATCACCGTCGCTAGATAGGCTCAATGAAATTTGCCTTTTTCGGAGACGTGGTCGGTCGGTCGGGCCGCGAGGGTCTAGCCAGACACTTGCCGGGGCTACGCCGCGCGCTCGATCTGGAGTTCGTGATCATCAATGCGGAGAACGCTGCCGCCGGGTTCGGGATCACTGAGGCGACGGCGCGCGAACTGTTCGACGCGGGTGCCGACTGTCTGACCCTGGGCAATCACTCTTGGGATCAAAAGGAGGCGATGACCTACATCGTGCGCGAGCCGCGCCTGATCCGCCCCCTGAACTATCCGGCCTTTTCCCGCGCGCCCGGTCGGGGTTCACAACTGTTCGACACACCCAGCGGTAAGCGCATCCTGGTGATCAACCTGTTAGGCCGAGTGTTCATGGACGCGCTGGACGATCCCTTCGCCGCCGTTGATCCGGAATTGGAGGCCTGCCCGCTCGGCACCGTGGCCGATGCGGTGATCGTCGACATCCACGCCGAGGCGACCTCAGAGAAGATGGCGATGGGTCACTTCTGCGACGGCCGGGCCACGTTGGTGGTGGGCACCCACAGCCACGTGCCTACCGCAGACGCGCAGATTTTGCCCGGCGGCACAGCCTACCAGACCGACGCCGGGGCCTGCGCCGACTACGACAGCGTGATCGGCAACCAGAAGGAAGAGCCGCTTCGCCGGTTCACCACCCGTATTTCAGGCGGGCGCTATAAACCTGCGGAAGGCCCAGCCACCGTGTGTGGTGTTTTCGTGGAAACCGACCCGGCCACGGGCCTTGCCCGCCGCATCGAGCCGATCCGGATCGGCGGACGCCTGAAGGAAACCGTGCCGAGCTTCTAAGCTTACGGCTCCGGTCAATGCCGGAACACCCGCACGCCTGTGAACACCATCGCAAGGCCCCGCTCGTCGGCGGCCTCGATGACGGCCTTATCGCCAATTGACCCGCCCGGCTGGATGACCGCTGTGCAACCCGCGTCCGCCGCCTGGATCAATCCGTCGGGGAACGGGAAGAACGCCTCCGACGCGCACGCTGAACCTGTCAGGTCGAGACCAAAATCCGCAGCACGCAATGCGGCGATCCGCGCAGAGTCCTTGCGGTTCGTCTGTCCGGCCCCAACACCCAGCGTCTGACCCGCTCGGGCATAGACGATAGCGTTGGACTTCACGTGTTTGGCAATGGTGAAGGCGAACAGCATATCGCGCACCTCGGTCTTAGTCGGCGCGCGCTTGGTCACGACCTGAAGGTCGGTAGGGGTCAGGTGCGCCGTGTCCTTGCTCTGAACCAGAAAGCCGCCGGTAACCGACTTGAAGGTCTTTCCAGAGGCGCGGGGATCCGGCAGGCCGCCGGTCACCAATAGGCGCACGTTCTTTTTTTTGCGGAACAGAGCGATGGCGTCATCGTCGGCTTCTGGCGCGATGACCACCTCGGTGAAGACCTCCAGCAGCTGGGCCGCCGTGGCGGCGTCCAGACGACCGTTCAGGGCCACGATGCCCCCGAACGCGCTGGTGGGGTCGCAAGCCAGCGCCCGCTGATAGGCCTCCAGCATCGAAGCGCCGGTCGCGACACCGCACGGGTTGGCGTGCTTGATGATGGCGCAGGCCGGTCCGTCCGCCGGGTTGAACTCGGAGATCAATTCGAAGGCCGCGTCGGTATCGTTGATGTTGTTGTAGCTGAGTTCCTTGCCCTGCAGCTGGGTAGCCGTGGCCACACCCAACGCCGGGTTGGGGAACCGGTAGAAGGCCGCCGCCTGATGCGGATTTTCGCCATAGCGCATGGTCTGGGCCAACTGGCCACCGATCGAGAACCGTCCAGGCGCGAATTCGCCCAACTCAGCCGCGAACCAGCTGGCGATGGAGCTGTCATAGGTGGCCGTGCGGGCGTAGGCGCGCGCCGCCAACGTCTTGCGCAATGCCAGCGAGGTCGCGCCGCCCTCGGACAGCTCGGCCAGTACTTGCGCGATATCCTCGATCTCGGTGCAGACCGCCACATAGCCGTGGTTCTTGGCCGCGGAACGGATCATCGCCGGGCCACCGATGTCGATGTTCTCGACGCAGGTCTCATAGTCTCCGCCCGCCGCGACGGTCTGCTCGAAGGGGTAGAGGTTCACATAGACCAGATCGATCGCCCCGATCCCGTGGGCCTCCATGGCGGCCTTGTGATCGGGTGCGTCGCGCACGCCCAGCAGACCGCCGTGGACGACCGGATGCAGGGTCTTGACCCGACCGTCCATCATTTCGGGGAAGCCCGTGAGGTCGGAGATATCATTTACCGGCAGACCGGCATCGGCGATGGCCTTGCGGGTGCCACCGGTCGAGACCAGTTCGACGCCAAGCCCCACAAGCGTGCGCGCGGTCGCCAGCAGACCCGTCTTATCCGAAACGGAAATCAGGGCGCGACGGACAGTGACCTTGTCGGGTGCAGGTGGAAAATCGGGGGCGGCGGGCACGGCGGTCTCCTAGCGAAAAGGGAGGACATGCCCAGGCGAGCGACGCAGCTATGGTCCCTATGCTCCCCGGTGGTTGCCCACCTCATTCGCCAGTCACGTAAGGATGGCGCGGGATTAGGCCGCCGGCACCGCCCCGTCAACGCGCGTCCGCGCGGGCGACAGCCGCCAGCGCACCCGCGCGCCGGAGTCGGCCCGACGCAGGCCCCGCAGCACCAGCTGTTCCGAGGGTCGACCGGTGCGCGCTGAGGGCTCAATCTCGATATCCAACAGGTCATTGCGCAGGGTCCACCCCTCGCTGGCACCCTCGATTTTGATGAGCGCACTGCGACGATCCTGCGAGACCATGGCGCGCACCCCCTGGTACAATTGGAACCGCAGCGCATAGGGAACGAAGTGGCGACCATCCGGCCCCTGCGCCTTGGCGGTCGGCGTCAAGCGATCCTCGCCGCGCAGGTCGCCTGCGCCCAGATCGAGATAGAGCCGACGCTGGTGCATCAGGCGATAGCGCGCCATCCAGCCGTGGTGGGCTAGGTCGAGCCAGACGGCACCCGGCGCCTCGTGGCGCTGGATTTCGACGGCATAGTCGGCATCGACGAGGCGCGGACCCAGGACGCGGGCCGGGAGGCCGGTCAGCCTGTGCCCAAGCCCTTTTTCGCCGACCTGGATGCTGGATGCCGCCTCAACACCTACCCCAGACGCCATATCGATCAGCCGGCGTCCCTGGGCTAGCACCTGGATCGCTAGCGGCGAGGCGACACCCTCAATCGCCCAAACGCCAGATGGCGGCGGCGCGGCGTCAACAATCAGCTGCAGCAGGCGCGATTCCATCCTCAGATAGCCGCCCAACTCCGCTTCCATAGGACGATCACCGGTCTCATCCCGCGCCCGGGCGGCGGAGACATAAGCAGCGGATCCTGCCGACCCGCCCTGGCCAGTCGCAAGTCCCCCGTCCTCCAAGGTGAGGAAGCGAATGGTCGTAGCTAGGCGAGCAATCGCGCTCTGAACCACGTCGGGTGCCGCGCGGCCGCGTTTAACCATCGCGTCGTCCACGGTTTGGAGGTCAAACAGCAGCTCCAGTGCTGCCGACCCGGTCCGCTTCGCATGCCCGCCCGAAGGGGGAAGAGTTAGCGCTAGGGCGGACGCCAGTCGCTTGAGCCCGCGATCAAGTAACTTCGTACCGACGGAACCCTTCAGCGCCGCGCCGGCCACGGCAACGGCAGCAGCCCGCGTTGCCGCTCCAGAGACCTCGCCATGACCCAGCAGGTCGCGCGCTTGCCGCGCCAGATCGCCGGCGATCAGGGCGACTTCAGCCTCTGACGCGCGCGCGGTCAGGGTCGGCGCGGCACAGGCCAGATTGTAGACTCGCCCGGCCATCACCGCTGGCGTCCAGGAAAACCGGTTCCAACGGCCGAACAGGCGTCGCCATTCCAGAATAAGCCTCAGGGCCTCTGTACAGCCGTCGGGACCCGTCGCCATCAAGTGGGGTAGCCAGTCGAACCGATGTAGCGCCTCGGCAAAGGCCCGGCTGGGGCTGGGTCGGTCCCAGGGATCTCCGCCGACACCGAAATGCAGGGTTGTCCCGGCTAGCGGCATGATCCCCATCAGAATCTGACGGCCCGTCTCAACATCCGTGGCGCGAAAGTCCCGCGGTTGCAGAAGGAAGCCCTCTGGGTGAGGCCATTCGTTGAACCATCGATAGACCTTGGAACCGCGCCAATCGGCGTCTACCGCGCGGCCCATCGCCGTCGAAATGGCCAGCGCCCAATACCGGCCCGGAATGTGTCTCAGGAAGCTCGCAACGGCCATCTGCCGCGCTCAGCCCCTGAGGGCGGCGATGTTCGCGCCATAGTGCTGCGGCCCGCCTCGGAAGACGGCGGTGCCAGCGACCAATGCCGTCGCGCCAGCGGCAATGCAAAGCTTTGCGCTCTCGGGCGTCACGCCACCGTCCACCTCCAGCGGGATGTCGCGCCCGGTCGCCTCGATCATCGCCCGTAGCGCCCGGATCTTGGCCAATTGCGAGTGCATGAAGGTCTGGCCGCCGAAGCCGGGATTGATCGACATCACCAGGATCAGGTCGACCTCATCCATCATCCATTGGATCACCGATGGGTCGGTCGAGGGGTTGAACACCACGCCTGCCTTGGCACCCAGTTCTCGGATGCGCTTGAGCGTGCGGTTGAGGTGAGGTCCGGCCTCGGGATGCACGCTTATCAGATCCGCCCCGGCGGCGCGGAAGGCTTCCAGATAGGGGTCGGCTGGCGCGATCATCAGATGAACGTCAAAGGGGATCTTGGCGTGCGGACGCAGTGCCCTGACCACATCCGGCCCAATAGTGATGTTCGGGACGAAGTGACCGTCCATGACGTCCACATGCACCCAGTCGGCACCCGCCGCCTCAATGGCGTGGACCTCCTCACCCAGGCGGGCGAAGTCGGCGGCGAGGATCGAGGGCGCGATAATGGTCCGGGATGAGGCCATGGCTCGCCTTAGCCTGATGCGGGCGTCCCTGCCAATCCCAGGTTAAGGCGGGCCAGCGTCAGGCCGAACGGCGCATTCGGGCCATATAAAATCCATCAGTGCCGCCTGCGCGGTGGTGCGGCAACAGCCGAAGCGTACCGTCAGCCCGCAGACTGGCCGCCGGTGCGCCGCCTTCGCCGGGCGCGATCGGGTCGATCCGGAACTCCGGCGCCCGCGACAGGAAGGTCGCGACTTGACCCTCACCCTCTTCCATCTCCAGCGAGCAGACGCAGTAGACCAGGACACCCCCCGGCTTCACCCGCTTGGCCGCCGCCGCCAGCAGGCGCGTCTGGACGCTGGCCAGCCGGGGGATATCCTGGGGACTTGCGACCCAAAGGACGTCGGGATGGCGCCGAAATGTGCCGGTCGCCGAACAGGGCGCATCCAGCA
>JAYTWT010000261.1:0-3236 GCA_043743295.1 Alphaproteobacteria bacterium
TTCGATACTGTCGCCGCGCCAACCGTGATCCTCGGCTGTCCGGACGGGCGTGGCAAGCCGTGCTGCCAGAGCCTTCATAATCTCAGGATTATGTCGTCCACCGCCACAGACGATCACCTCTTTTGGCATCCCACCCATACCCCCGAACGCCAACTTCACCGCGTCGGCCATAAAGGCGACCAGGGTCGCGGCGGCATCTTCGAGTGACAAAGCCTCCAAGGAGGCGAGAGAAAAATCGTAGCGGTCTAACGACTTCGGCGGGGGCGCTGCAAAGTATGGATGGGCCAATAGGGCGCGGACAACGCCCTCATCCACGCGCCCGACGCTGGCGTAGCGGCCGCCCTCATCAAAACGCCCGGCACCGCGATCCTGCATCAGCAGGTCAATCATGCCATTGCCGGGGCCGGTGTCGAAGGCCGCGATCTCATCACCGCCAGACCAGAAGGTCACATTGGCCACACCGCCGATATTGAGGATGGCCAGGGGTGCGGCAAGGCCCGCAGCCTCAGCCCGCGCAAGGTGGTAGATCGGCGCAAGCGGCGCACCCTCCCCGCCGGCAGCGACATCGGCGGTGCGGAAGTCGAACGCCACAGGCCGACCGGTCAGGCGCGCCAGCATCGCGCCATCCCCCAGCTGTACCGTGCGCCCAGGCACGCCGTCGTTGGGACGTTCGTGCAGCACGGTCTGGCCATGCATGCCGATCAGGTCGACGTCTGGCCATTCCAGTCCGTTGTCCCGCAAGAAGGTCTCGGCCGCCGAGAAGTGTTCTTCGGCGATCATTTCGCCGGCGTGGTGGAAGATCGGCGGCTCTGGCGTACCGCGCGGCCAGGCCAGCGCTTGGCGCGTGGCGGCCAGGACGACCTCACGCGTTGCCTCGCTCAGTTTACGCTCTCCGACGGGGCCGAAATGCTGGATTCGACGACCATCGGTCTCCAGCACCGCCATGTCGACGGCGTCGAGCGAGGTCCCCGTCATAAATCCCAGCACGCGCATACGCCTTGACTGCCATGACTTCGCCGATGTAGCCAGCCCGGCATGATCGGCTCCGTCGTCCGCACCGACCGCTATTACCGCCTGCTCCGCTAGCAGGTCGCTGATCCCACGCGCCTGCCCTTCCCGGCTGGCGCTGTCCAAGGGCGCTGGCGTACCAGCCAGAGATCTCCGATGTCAGACCAGACCTTTACCTCGACCTTCCTGAAGACCATGCAGGCGCGGGGCTACATCCATCAGATCACCCATCCGGTGGAGCTGGATGCGGCGGCGACAGCGGGCACGGTAACCGCCTACATCGGTTTCGACGCGACTGCCGCATCGCTACACGTCGGATCGCTGATCCAAATCATGATCTTGCGTCGGTTGCAGCAGGCCGGTCACAAACCCATTGTCCTTATGGGCGGCGGCACAACGAAGATCGGCGACCCGACCGACAAGGACCAGTCCCGCCCCCTCCTGTCCGACGAGCAGATTCAGGGGAACATCACCTCGATCAAGTCCGTGTTCGAGCGCTTCCTGACCTTCGGCGACGGGCCGACCGACGCGGTGATGGTCAATAACGACGATTGGCTGTCGAAGTACGGCTACGTCCAGTTCCTGCGCGACTACGGCGTACACTTCACGATCAACCGCATGTTGGCCTTCGACAGCGTCAAGACCCGGCTGGAGCGCGAACAGCCGATGACCTTCCTGGAATTCAACTACATGCTGATGCAATCGGTCGATTTCCTGGAACTGGAACGCAGCCACGGCTGCCTGCTGCAGATGGGCGGTTCGGATCAGTGGGGCAATATCGTCAACGGGGTGGAACTGATCCGTCGCGTGGATCAGAAGCACTCGTTCGGCCTGACCACGCCGCTGCTCTCCACCGCCTCCGGCCAGAAGATGGGCAAGACGGTGGGTGGGGCCGTGTGGCTGAACGCCGACATGCGCAGCCCCTACGACTACTGGCAGTTCTGGCGGAACACCGAAGACGCTGACGTGGGCCGGTTCATGCGCCTGTTCACCGATCTGCCGCTGCATGAGATCGCCCGGCTGGAAGCGCTGCCCGGCGCCGAAATCAACGAGGCGAAGAAGGTGCTGGCGAACGCGGCGACCACCTTGCTGCACGGCGCGGACGCGGCACTGGCTGCTGAAGCCGCGTCAAGCGTGGCCTTTCAGCAGGGTGGTGTCTCGTCTGACATGCCGACCGTGCTTATGCCGAAGGAGGGTTTTGAGGTCGGGCGTTCTAACGCCCACATCATCGTGGCTTCGGGTCTTGCGAGTTCACTCTCGGATGCGCGCCGCAAGATCGAGGGGAACGGCGTGAGCCTCAATGGCCACCGAATTTCAGACCCCAAAGCCGTGCAGCCCTATTCGAGCGTCGATCCAGAACTTGGCGTCTTCCGCGTGCAAGTCGGCAAGAAAATCGTACTGGTGAAACCAACATAGGAAATTCTCGTCATGGCCGGGCTTGTCCCGGCCACCCAGAAACGCCGACCTCACGGAGCCTTCCTGAAGGAGCAGCGTTTCTAGGTCCCCGACGCAGGGCCGGGGATGACGTCCATATCTTTGGGAGTTCTGAGATGACCGATATCACCGAAGGCACCGCCGCCCCCGGCTTTACGATGGAAACCCCGGAAGGGCCCGTCAGCTTAGCCGACTTCGCTCGCAAGACGCTGGTACTCTATTTCTATCCGAAGGACGACACGGGCGGTTGTACCAAAGAGGCACAGGCCTTCACCGCGCTGGCCGACGACTTCGCTAAAGCCGGTGCCACCGTCGTGGGTGTCTCGAAGGACAGCCTCGCCAGCCACAAGAAGTTCACCAGCAAGTATGGGCTGAACGTCACGCTCGCCTCTGATCCGGAGGGCGCGGTTATCGAGGCTTACGGGGCTTGGGTTGAGAAGAGCATGTACGGTCGCCAGTACATGGGAATCGAGCGTTCGACGTTCCTGATTCAGGATGGGATCCTCAAACGCAGCTGGCGGAAGGTCCGTGTCCCAGGTCACGCCGAAGAGGTTCTGGCGGTCGCAAAGTCGCTATGAGAGACCAATAGCCACGGTAATCGATGATCAGGCTGCGGCTCAGCGTCGCTATGGGTTAATCAAGACTTAATCACTGTTGCCTCTGGGGCAGAAGTCGCCGCATAACCGGCGTAGGGCGAGCAGGGAAACTCCAAACTGCATGGAACACCTGAAGCGACTTCATCAGTCGGTCGAAGAGCTGTTTCCGGAGCGCCACCTCTATGTGCGCTCAGGCGG
>JAYTWT010000262.1:0-1899 GCA_043743295.1 Alphaproteobacteria bacterium
CCATCGTCGACGCCGCCGCCCTCTATGTCTTCCGTACCCTGGTAGACGACGACATCCCGCTGAACGCCGGGTGCCTGAAACCGCTGACCATCCTCACTCGCGACGGCTCGATGCTGGCCCCGCACCCACCCGCCGCTGTGGTCGCGGGCAATGTCGAGACCAGCCAGCATGTGGTCGATGCCCTCTATGCGGCGCTTGGGGTGATGGCCAACTGCCAGGGCTCGATGAACAACTTCACCTTCGGCGATGAGACCCGCCAGTACTACGAGACGATCTGCGGCGGTGCGGGCGCCACACAAACGGCGCCGGGGGCTGATGCTATTCAGACTCACATGACCAACTCGCGGCTTACCGACCCGGAGATCCTCGAACGGCGCTTCCCGGTGCGGGTCGAAGCGTTCAGCGTTCGCGCCGGATCCGGCGGTGACGGTGCCCAACGCGGCGGCAACGGCGCAGTTCGGCGCATCCGCTTCCTGGCCCCCATGGAGGCGGCGCTGTTGTCCTCGCGGCGCGCGCATGCGCCCCAAGGCTTGACCGGCGGCGGCCCGGGCTTTGCAGGTCGCCAGCGCCTCTTTCGTACGACGGGTGCGGTGATTGAACTTTCCGGCTGCTTCTCCGTTACGGTAGAGGCCGACGACATGATCGAGATCGAAACCCCCGGTGGTGGCGGGTTCGGATCGGTCGCAACCTCTGAACACTGAATTCCATTTAAGGCTTTGAATGACCCCCTTCGCGCTCGCGCTCGCCCTGTTCGCCCAGTCTCCGGAGGCGGTGACCCCGCCGCCCGCGCCCGTCATCGAAGACCATATGCCGCAAGGCGCGCCGCGCGAGGACTATCCGTTCGTGGCCTGGTGCTATGGTGCCCTGCGCGGCTACCTCGATATGAAGCCGGAGGTGATGCCCGAGGTCACCCGCATCGAGAACCAGTTCCGCAAGCCGGGGACCACGCTCGCCGAGGACATGAAGGTCTACGCGGACGTCGAGCGCGAAGGCCGCGGGCAACTCAAAACCTTCCAGGCTGCCCTCACCGCCGCCGAGAAAGCCTCGATGCGACCCATGAATGCCCTCGGCGCCCAGGCTGTGAAACAGGGGCGTCAGATCTGGAACACCGCGCCCGGGATCACCAAGGCGCGCAAGGCCCAGGAGTGGATGAGCTGGGCCCTGCCCGCCCGATGCGACACTGTAGCGGCCAGTCTGGACGCACGCTCACGACTGATGGGTGCGACGCTGAAGGCGAATATGCCGGATGAACCGGCGACCGCGCCTGCGGAAATGCCTAAGCCGCAATAGGGCTTGTCACCGCGCCGCCAGATACTCGGCCAACCGGGCAAGACCCGCCGCGTTCTTCTCCGGCCTTGCCGCAAAGCACCAACGGACCCAGCCCTCGCCCTCCGGCCCGAACGCCGCGCCGGGTGCCAGGCCGAGGCCGACCTGAGCGATCAGGTCTTTGCAAAGCGCCATGGAGTCCGTGCAGCCATGGACGTGGAAGAAAGCGTAGAAACCCCCGTCCGGATCGGGGGCTTCAATACCGGGGATGGCGCGCAGGCCGCCGATCACCTGATCGCGCGCCGCCAATAGTTCAGCCCGGACCTGCGCCACCACCGGCTCGCCGTGATCCAGCGCTGCCTTGGCGCCTTCCTGCACGAAGTCCGGCGCGCATGAGGTGTTGTACTCGATCAGCACGCCCAAACCGTCCATCAGGGTCGGCGGCACCACCATCCAGCCCAACCGCCAGCCGGTCATCCGCCACGCTTTGGAAAAGCTGTTGGTGCCGATGACCCGATCTTCGGGCGTCGTCAGCGGCAGGAATGACGGCGCATTGGGTCGATCAAACGTCAGCCGCTCATAGACATCGTCGCAGATCAGCCAGATGCCGAATTGGCGGCACCGCGCCAGGAT
>JAYTWT010000263.1:0-6740 GCA_043743295.1 Alphaproteobacteria bacterium
GCTAACGGGCGCACATGGCGAAGTCCAAGCAAAATCCGGAGTTTGAGATCGAGGTCGCTGGGGAGGCCTATGTCTGGCGGATTCAGCGCCGACCCCAGTGGTCCAGTGACGCCGGGGCGTGGCGCGGCATGGCGATCGCGTTACGCCACGGGGAGGGCCAGCGCGAAGCTGTGGTGGAGTTTCCGCCGGGCCAGCAGCCTAAATTCGGGGCGCCCCAATTGCAGCCATCCCAGATCAAGCCAGAGCTGGTGGCCAGAGCCATAGCCTCGGCTGTCGAAGCGGGTTGGGAGCCCCTTTCCCGCGGCAAGACAGTCACCATCGTCGTGGATGCGACAGGCGGCTGAGGCGTTTCGTCTCGCCATTCGCGACCAACTTAACGCAAACCCCGAGAGCAGAAGTAGAACGGCTGCACCCTTAGCCAAAACTTAGCGGTTGTTTTCTAGGATGGCGGGGGAGCTCGGACCATGCCTACGCCCGCTTACAGTGCGACCTTGGAAACCTATTACCGCCGGACCTATGGCGAACAGCTTCCGGTCCGTCTGATGACCGTCGCCCTCGTGGCGGCGCTTCTGACCTATATTGGCGTGTGGTCCTTGACTTGGGCGGCGGCTTGGATGGGTGGGTGCTTCGTCGGCGAGATGGTGCTGGTCCGCTGGTGGTGCCAGGCGCAGGTCACGCTTGCGACGGCTGACACCCCCACGATCCTACGGCTACAGCGTGAGCTCATTCTTCTATCTGCACTGGTCTGTTGGATTGCGGCGATTCCGGCCTTCGTCACCGCACAGAGCCCAGGGCCAGCCTCGATGGTCGGATTTCTGATTGGGGCGGGCATCATCCTGATCACGGCAGCACAGCATAGCCTGCATCGGCACATGTTCCTGGTCACAGCGCCGGCCGCAGCACTCGCCCTCTTATTGAACCTTCATAATCTTGGTCAGGGCCAAACGGCTTGGATCTATGTGGCGATGGGGGTGGCCTTCATCGCAAATGCGCGGTTCCTGCAGGTGGGCAACGCAGACGCCTTTCAGGAATTGATCGCCCATAAGACCGAGGCCGACGCGGCGTTGGAGGCCTCACGCAAGAGCCAAGCTCTCTACCAACTGCTCGCGGACAATCAGGACGACATGGTCGCGCTGTGGAGCGAAACTGGTCCCCTGGTTTACAGTTCGCCCTCAGTCGAGCGTACGTTTGGATTCACCAAGGAGGAACTGGCCGAACTCCCCGATTTCGCAGATCCGCATGCGGATGACGTCAAAGCATTGCAAGACGTCTTGGAAAACCTGACGCCCGGGGAGGGGGTCCGATCCCTGGAGTATCGGCTCCGGCACAAAGATGGTTCCGAAATCTGGATCGACGGGACCTTCCAGCGCTTGAACGACGGCAGCAATCGGATGCTCTCGACGGGCCGGGTGATCACCGAGCGCAAACGGCTGGAGCAGGAGTTGCGGCACGCGCTGGACGAAGCCAATGCGGCACTGAGCTCCAAATCCGATTTCCTGGCCAATATGACACACGAGCTGCGCACCCCCTTAACGGCCATTGTCGGCTTCTCGGGTCTGCTGAAGGGCGCTCAGGACCTTAGTCGCGTTCATGCACGGCAAGTGGAGATCATCCACGACGCCAGTGAGAACTTGCTAAGCGTCGTCAACGACATCCTCGACTTCTCCAGGCTGGAAGCCGGCGCCGTCGAATTCGAAGCCCAGGTCTTCGATCCGGCCGAAATGGCGCGATCCACCGTGGCAATGCTTGCCGATCAAGCGGCGGCCAAGGGGCTAACCCTCGATATCGATTTCGACGGGTTGCAAGGCCAACTGCGCGGTGACGGCGCGCGCCTACGCCAAGTGCTGACGAATCTTTTGTCCAACGCCGTGAAATTCACAGCCACGGGTGGCATCCGCGTGCAGGTCAGCCAGTCAGAGGCCGGCGACCAGCGCAATCTGCGGGTTGAGGTGCAGGACAGCGGCATCGGGGTCGACGCGGACCAACTCGAGGGCATATTCGGCCGCTTCAACCAAGCCGACGCCTCCGTCTCTCGCCGCTATGGCGGCACGGGCCTCGGCCTGGCGATCGCCAAACGCATCATTCAGGGGCTGGACGGCGAAATCGGTGTCGACAGCGTGCTCGGCTCGGGTTCGACATTCTGGTTCACCGTCGCCATGCCGGTGGCTGAGGCTGGGCCCGCGATGGCGCAGGTCGCACCCCAGATCGAAATGGATCAGGCGCTCAAGCTGTTGATCGTGGATGACAATCCCATCAACCGCGAGCTGGTCATGGCGCTCTTGGAGCCCTTCGACTTTCAGATCGAGACGGCCTGCGATGGGCTTGAAGCGGTCGAAGCCGCCTCGCGCGCCCACTTCGACATTATCCTGATGGACGTTCAGATGCCGCACATGGACGGCTTGACCGCGACCGGGCGAATCCGCGCCGCCGAGCCGCCCGGTGCGCCCCGTATCCCGATCATTGCCATGACCGCCAATGTGATGCCCGAGCAGGTGGCACGCTGCCTCGCCGCCGGCATGGATGACCATGTGGGCAAGCCGATCAGTCCTGAAAAGCTGCTAGATGCGCTAACCCGATGGTCACAGGCGGCTGAGGCGGAGGGGATCGAGGCTCGAAAGGTGGGCACTGGCGGATAAGGAGCAGGGCCGCCTTGCCTGCCAAGAGACGCTCCTCTAGACAGCCGCTGTGGGCAATCCCTGGCTCCAGTTCCGAAAAACGCTCGCCGCGCTCTGCGTGGCGTCTTCGTTCGTGTTCGCTGGAGCGTCGGCCGCAGGCGTCGTTGATCGCGCGCAACACGCAACACATGTGGCTCACGAGCACGCTGGCCCATCGGCGCTGAGCGTCGTCGAAGCGGATCACCACACCGACCATGCTTCGGACGAGGATGAACCCGTGGACGGAGACACGCGGAGTGATCACCACTCGGGTGCCGGCCACCACCACCACTTTGGCGAGATGTCTTCGGGCACAATCAGCAAAGCTGCCGATGTTCGCGCTACGGTTCTTTCCGCCTCATTGAATCTGGGACCCAAGAACGCGGGTGGTCCCGATGGCATACAGCCTGGAGGGCTGGAACGCCCTCCCAAGGACATCGCAAACCTAGATTGAACGCCCCGCCCTTTGGGCGGAGCCCTGTCATGACTGTTTGTGAGACCCCCAATGCCTACGATTTATCGCGGTCGCCCGTTGCGGCGCGTCCGAACCTGGCTGGCCCGCACGACCATAGCGGCCAGTCTTCTGGTCACCTGCGCTGCTGTCGCTGAAACGCACGGGTCGGCTCTTACGCTGTCCGAGGCTCTGGCTCGTGCTCAAGCGTTTGATCCCGTTCGACCGGTACTCGACGCCTGGGTCAAGGCAGGAGAAGCCGCCGTGCGTCAGGCAGGTGTCCGATTGAACCCCAGTCTCGACATTGAGCTGGAGAATTTTGCGGGCACGGGCGTCTACGCGCTCGCGGATCGAACCGAGGCCACAGTCTCGTATCAGCAGACGTTGGAACGCGGTGGAAAGCAGAGCGCGCGCACCGGCTTGGCGCGCGCCCAGGTTGAGGTAACGCGGCTACGCGGCGCAGTCCGCGCATTGGACATGCTGCGCGAGGTACAGGTCGCCTACGTTGAGGCCCTCGCCGCCGAGGCTGATCTGGTCGTCGTAGAGGCCAGACTCGTCGCCGTGATGGGTGCCCAAAGCGACGTCGAGCGGCGGGTAAAGAGCGCCCGCGATCCACTATTTGCAGCAAGCCGGGCGGAGACTGTCACAGCACAGGCCGTGATCGCCCGCGACGAGGCTCGGACCGCTGCCGCAGACGCCCGCAGCCGGCTGGCAGGCTTCTGGAACGGCGGCGCGAACTATGTGCTGGATGTGAAGACCTTTTTCGAAGCTGTCCCGCCGACAGCCGCCCCCGCGACCCTGATTGTCGATCTCCAGATGCTGGCAGCCGAACGTGACGCCGCGATCGCAGCAGTGCGGGTCGAACAGGCCAAGGCGATAGCCGACCCTACCGTCAGGGGTGGCGTGCGCTACCTAGGCCAAGGTGGTGACGTGGCGTTGGTGATTGGCGGCACAATCCCACTGCAGCGCTATGACACGAACGCCGGCGGCGTCGCGCGCGCCCAAGCGGAGCGTATGGCAGCGGAGGCCGAGATCGAAGCCGCGCGGCTGGCCCGCGAGCGGGAACTCGCCCACCTGACGCGCCGCATGACCGCCGCCTCGCGAGAGGCTGAGCGGATCAGGACCGAGGTCATACCGGTCGCTATTCAGGCCGTTGAGCAGGTCCGCGAGGGCTTCAACCGCGGCGGATTCCAGTACATCGACATCGCCGAAGCGGAGAAGGCGTTGTTCGACGTCCGCGTCCGACGCGTCGCCGTCCTGCGGCAATTTCATCTCGACCAAGCTGCGCTCGACCGACTGACCGGTCGCCATGCCGCCCCAGTCACCCGAACCACCAGCGCGGAGCCTCGCCGATGAGCCCTTTACCGTTCTGGCGCGCATCCATGCCGCTGTTGATCCTGTCCTCCGCCTTGATCCTTGCCGGGTGTGGGGGTCAAACCGAACCGAAGGGCGAGACTGGCCACGCCACAGCGAAGGCCGGCGAGTATGAGCGCGGCCCGCATCGAGGCCGGATGCTGCGCGACGGCGACTTCGCCCTGGAGATGAACATCTTCGAAGACGGGGTGGAACCCGAGTTCCACGTTTACCTCTACCGCAAGGACAAACCGCTCGACCCCAAATCAGCGCAGGTCACCGTTGAGCTGACCCGTCTTGGCGGCAAGATTGATCGCTTTGCCTTCGCGCCGACCGCTGACTATCTCCGCGGCGGCGGGTTGGTGCGCGAACCGCATTCCTTCGACGTGAAGGTACAGGCGGTCGAGGGCGGCCGCACCCATCGGTGGGCCTATGCTTCCTACGAGGGTCGCACCACAATCTCCGCTCAGGCCGCAAAGGCTGGCGGCGTACGTACCGAGGTCGCAGGTCCTGCGGTGATCGGTGAATTTCTCGACATGTCGGGCCGGGTCGAGATCAAGCCGGAAGGCAGGTCAGAGGTGCGTGCCTGGTATCCCGGTCGCATCCTGTCTCTGCGCGGCGAACTCGGACAGACGGTGCGCAAGGGACAGGTTCTGGCGCGTGTGGAATCCAGCAATAGTCTCCAGGCCTACAATATACCTGCGCCGATCGGTGGCGTGATCGTCGAGAAGAACGCCAATGTCGGTGGGGTGGCTGGCGAGCAACCCATCTATGTGATTGTCGATCCCACCCAGTTGCATGCCGAGTATTTCGTCTACCCACGTGACGCCGAAAAAGTCAGGGTGGGGCAGGCTGTCGAGGTTCGCTCGCTTGCGGGCGCGGCGCGGCTGAATGCCAAGGTCGAGGCCATTCTGCCGACGGCCGATCTGGTCAGCCAGACCTTGATCGCTCACGTCCATCTACCGTCGGGCGCCGCCGCCAACTTCCGGCCCGGCATTGGCGTGGAAGGAACCTTCGCGGTGGGCTCCAATCCCGCATCACTGGCGGTCCGCACCAAGGCGCTGCAGCGCTTCCGCGAGTTCAACGTGGTGTTTGCCAAGGTGGGCGATACCTATGAGGTACGTATGCTCGAACTGGGCCGCCGCACGCCGGAGTGGACGGAGGTGCTGGGCGGTCTTGAGCCTGGGACGGAGTATGTCGTCGACAGCGCCTTCCTGATCCGTGCCGACGTCGAGAAGTCGGGAGCCAGCCATGACCACTAGCGTCGTTTCGCCGCCACCCGCCCTGTTGGAACGCATCATCGCACTGGCTATCCGCCTGCGCTGGGCCGTGCTGGCTCTGGTACTGCTCTCCGCCGTCGTCGGGGTCTGGAGTTTCCAGCGGCTACCGATCGACGCGACGCCGGATATCACCAATGTTCAGGTGCAGATCAACACTGAGGCTCCCGGCTATTCTCCGCTGGAATCCGAGCAGCGGATCACCTTTCCGATCGAGACCGCGATCGCCGGACTGCCAAGCCTGCAATACACCCGCTCGGTCTCTCGATACGGCCTTTCCCAGGTCACCGTCGTGTTCAAGGACGGGACGGATATCTATTTCGCCCGACAGCTCGTCAATGAGCGGCTGCAGACGGCACGTAGTCAGCTACCGGACGGCGTGACGCCTGAGATGGGTCCGACCGCAACCGGTCTCAGCGAAATCTTCATGTACACGGTCGAGGCCAAGCCCGGCGCGCGCAAGCCCGATGGGAAGCCCTACACGCCGGAGGATCTGCGGACCCTGCAGGATTGGGTGATCCGGCCTCAGCTCCGCAGCACGCCCGGCGTCACCGAAGTCAACACGATCGGCGGGTTCGAACGCCAGTATCACGTCACGCCCCGGCCCGAACGTCTTTCGGCGTCCGGCCTGACCCTCAGCGATGTCATCACAGCACTGGAGCAGAATAACGCCAATCTAGGCGCAGGCTACGTCGAGCGGTTCGGAGAACAGTATCTGGTGCGGGTCCCCGGCCAGGCGTCGAGCCTGGACGACCTGAAAGCGGTGGTCGTCAGCAACCGGAACGGCACGCCGATCCGCGTGGCGGATGTGGCCGATGTCATCATGGGTGAGGAACTGCGGACCGGCGCAGCGACGGAGAACGGCCGTGAAATTGTGCTGGGCACCGTGGTCATGCTCGTAGGCGAAAACAGTCGCACAGTGGCCGGCGCGGCGGCCGCACGCCTGGAACTGGCTGCCAAGGCTCTTCCCGCCGGGGTCATCGCTCAACCCATCTACGACCGCAC
>JAYTWT010000264.1:0-2791 GCA_043743295.1 Alphaproteobacteria bacterium
GCTAGCCGGCCCTTCGACCTCATCCTGATGGACATCCAGATGCCGGGCATCGACGGGCTGGAAGCCTTGCGCCGGATCCGCGCACTCGGCGGCGAGACGGCGCAGACGCCCATTGTGGCCCTGACGGCCAACGTGCTTTCCCACCAGCGCCAGGCCTATCTTGACGCCGGGATGGACGGCGTGGTGGGCAAGCCGATCTCGCCGGGAGATCTGTTGCGCGAAATCGGACAGGTGGCCGCTGCGCGCGAGCAGCACATCGCCAATGCAAGCGCCGCGGCGTGACTTGACCTAACGGTCGGCTTCCGTTGCGCCCGGCGTCATGCTTCAGTACCCACTGGGCAGAGCAGGGACGACAGCATGCGCGCATTGGCTGCAGGACTATTCGGGATCGCGCTTTTGAGCGCGGGCGCAAGCCAGTCGCAGGACCTGCGTCCCGACCAAGCCGCGTTCCGAGCGATCTACAAAGAGCTGGTTGAGACCAACACCACGCTTTCGGCTGGCAGCTGCACCTTAGCGGCCGAGCGGATGGGCGCGCGGCTGAAAACCGCAGGGTTCACCGACGCCGACCTGACCTATTTCGCAATCCCCGAGAAACCCAAGGAGGGCGGCGTTGTCGCTATCCTGAAAGGCTCCGACCCCAAGGCCGGCGCGGTGCTCCTGCTGGGGCATCTGGATGTGGTGGAAGCCAGACGAGAAGATTGGACGAGGGACCCCTTCACCCTGATCGAAGAGGGTGGCTATTTCTACGCCCGCGGCACCGCAGACATGAAGTCGATCGACGCGATTTGGGTCGACACAATGATGCGTCTGAAGCAGGGCAAGACCCCGCCCAAGCGCACCCTGAAGCTGGCGCTGACCTGCGGCGAAGAGACCAACGAGGCGTTCAACGGTGCCAGCTGGCTGGCCAACAACCGCCCCGATTTGGTCGCCGCCGACTTTGGCTTGAATGAGGGCGGCGGTGGCCGGCTAGGCCCCGACGGCAAGCGCGAGGTGATGTCGATCCAGGTCGGCGAAAAGGCCAGCCAGAACTTCCAGCTCGAAGTCACTAACCCCGGCGGTCACTCCTCGCGGCCTGTGCCCGACAATGCGATCTATCACCTGGCCAACGCGCTAGTGAAAATCGAGGGCTATACCTTCCCGGTGAAGCTGACCGACACGACGCGGGCGGGCTTCGTGTTGCGCGCACAGCGTGATGACCCGGCAGGCACTGCGCTGAAACGCGTATTGGCCGATCCCACCGATGCCGAGGCCGCCAAGATCGCGGCCACCGACGTCAATATCAACTCCATCTTGCACACCAACTGTGTGGCCACACGGTTGGATGCAGGCCATGCGTCCAATGCCCTGCCGCAACGCGCGAGCGCCATCGTCAACTGCCGCATCTTCCCCGGCGAGACCTGGCAGGGCACCCGGGAAACTCTGATCAAGGTCATGGCGGATGCCAAGGTTTCGATCACGGCGCTAAATCCCGATAAACCGGTGGCCTCGCCGCCGCCACTAGACCCGAAGGTTGTGGAGCCAATGAGGACCCTGGGTGCCAAGCATTTCCCCGGCGTACCGCTGGTTCCAGCCATGTCTTCAGGTGCCACAGACGCGCTCTATTTCGGCCCAGTTAAGCTGGCGATCTATGGTGTCCCCGGTATCTTTGGCGACCCAGACGGCGGCGGTGTCCACGGCCTGAACGAGCGCCTCCGCGCCCAGTCGCTCTACGATGGTCGCGACTACCTGTTTGACTTGGTCAAGGTCTACGTGGGGGTCAAATAGCGCCGTCAAAGACAAGGCTGGCTTGAGGCTGCGCAACCGCGATAAATGTTGCCGACAGCACGTTGCTTCCGGGAGAGATCTACACATGGCGGACACCGCCGCGACCGCCGCCGAGCCAGCTGAAAAGCCGACCTCCCTGCGCACCGTGATCGCCGCGTCGTCCGCCGGGACGACGTTCGAGTGGTACGATTTCTTCGTCTTCGGCAGTCTGACGGGCGTCATCTCCAAGACCTTCTTCACCGGTCTGCCCGAGACCACGGCATTCGCAGCGGCGTTGGCGTTGTTCGGGACAGGGTTCCTGTTTCGACCGCTCGGGGCGTTGGTGTTTGGCCGGATCGGCGACCAGCGGGGGCGCAAGGGCGCGTTCCTGGCCACGGTGCTGTTGATGGGCGGGGCTACGGTCGCCATCGGCCTGTTGCCCAGCTATACGCAGGCGGGGATCGTCGGGCCACTGTTGCTGATCCTGATGCGGATCATTCAGGGCTTTGCGCTGGGTGGCGAGTATGGCGGGGCGGCAATCTATGTGGCCGAGCATGCGCCCGCCAACGGACGCGGCAAGGCGACCAGCTGGATCCAATCCTCGGCAGCGTTCGGCCTGTTCGGCGCCCTGATCGTCATCCTGCTATCGCGAATGGCGGTGGGCCATGATGCCTTTGAAGCCTGGGGCTGGCGCATCCCGTTCCTGTTCTCCGGCGTCCTCCTGGCCATCTCGATCTGGATGCGCTTGAAACTCACGGAGAGCCCGGAGTTCGCCAAGCTGAAGGCCGAGGGCAACCAATCCAAGGCACCGTTCAAAGAAGCCTTCGGACAATGGCCGAACCTGAAGCTGGTCTTGATTGCTCTGGTGGCGGTGATGTTCGCGCAGGGTGCTGTTTGGTACACGGGCTTCTTCTACGCGCAGACCTTCATGGAGCGCTTCCTGAAGGTGCCGCCGGAGACGATCACCAACCTGATGCTCGGCGTCACGGCGGCCAGCGCCGTGCTCTATGTGCTGTTCGGTTGGCTGTCGGACCGCATTGGCCGCAAG
>JAYTWT010000265.1:0-26546 GCA_043743295.1 Alphaproteobacteria bacterium
GGAGTGTATGTGCATGACCAGTCCCACAACCGCCGCCGCCAACGCCCTGGAACAGGGCAAGGCGCTGACCCCGCGCTATGACGCCAACGGCCTGATCGCCGCCGTCACCACCCATGCCGAAACCGGCGAAGTTCTGATGCTGGCCTGGATGAACGCCGAGGCGCTGGCAAAGACGCTCTCAACCGGCGAGGCCCACTATTTCAGCCGTTCGCGGGGCGAGCTCTGGCACAAGGGTGCCACCAGTGGGCAGGTCCAGGTGATCGAGGAGATGCGGATCGACTGCGATCAGGACGCGGTCTGGCTCAAGGTCTGGCCGCAGGGCGACGGTGGGGCCTGCCACACGGGGCAACGCTCGTGCTTCTATCGCGTCATTGAGGGTGGCAAACTGGCGATGCGACCGTGAGCGTTGCTGAGGCGTTGGTGGCCTTCAGCCTCGCGGCAGCGCTGCTCACCATCACGCCGGGTCTGGACACAGCCATCGTCTTGCGCACCGCCGCCGTCGACGGGCCGCGGCGCGCAGTCTTGGCTGCGGTGGGGGTGATCTCAGGGTGTCTGGTTTGGGGTGCAGTTGTCGCGTTGGGGCTTGGTGCCCTGGTGCAGGCTGCGCCGCTAGCTTTCGATGTCATCCGGTGGGTGGGCGCGGCCTATCTGGTCTGGCTAGGGATCGGTTTGATCCTCAACCCTCGGGCGCATTTCGAGGTGCCGGCACCCGACGGTCCGGCCTCCGGGGACGATCTTGCCTGGATGCGGCGTGGGTTCCTCACCAACCTCTTGAATCCCAAGGTCGGGGTCTTCTACATCTCATTCTTGCCCCAGTTTCTTCCGCAAGGCGTGTCGCCGGGGCCCTTCATTTTCGGGTTGGCTACGATCCATGCGGTGATGGGGGTCTTGTGGTTCTCCGTCCTGATCGGCGCGACCCGCCCGATCACCAAGATCCTGCAAGGCGCCACTGCGGTGCGCTGGCTGGACCGCATTACGGGCGGGGTCTTCCTGGCGTTCGGGGTCCGGCTTGCGCTAGAGCGGCGCTAAGTTTCAACCGGCGCCGACAATCCAGCGCCATTAGGTATGACCTTGAACGTCTTCACGATCCGGGTGGTGAAGGTCTTGGACGTGAGCGTCGAGACAGCGACCATATCGGCCTTGGCCTCGGTGCGCGTCAGGGTCAGCAGGAGATAGCCCGACGAGACCTGATCGTTGAACAGCACCTCCTTGTTAAACTGCGCGACCGGCACGCCGTAGTCGAGGCCGGGAGCAATTTCACCGGCGCCGGGGCTGGTGATGCCCGTGGTTCCGAACTCGGCGGCCACGCGGCGGCCCGCGTCATCGGCCAGATCATTGGCCCAGAACGAGTGGCTGTCGCCCGACACCACGATCGGCCGCGCCGAAGCTTGACGCAGCACCGCATAGAGACGCTCGCGGTCCACAGGATAGCCGTTCCACATGTCGAGGGTGGTGGGCAGGCCGAGGGCCGCTGTATCTTCGGCTGTCTTGAGCCGACCTCTCGCCGCCTCAGGGATCGAGGCGTACTGCTCGGCGCTCAGCAGGGCCTTGGGGCTGAAGGGCAGCATGCGGGCCATGACCACTTGGTTGCCGATCACCTGCCAAGCATGGCCGGATTTGACCGAGCGGGCTGCCTCCGAACCGACCCAGGCTTCCTGCTTGTTACTCATCATGCGGCGAGCGGGATCGTTCAGCTTGGCACGGAACGCCGCCACGTCGGGTACGCCGTTCGCGAAGGTCAGATCGCGGGTCAGACTGAGCTGTTTGTCGCGTGATGCCAGCCGGGTTTCGACCATGATCAGCGAGGCCAAGTCGCCGAAGGTGAACGCTCGCATCCCCGCATCCACCAACGAAACACCGGGCTTGGGCTCGCGGATCGGTTGCCATTCGAAATAGGCCTTCAGGCCGGCGGCCTTGCGGACGTTCCAGTCGCCTTGGGTGGAGGCGCGATGGTTCTGGGCTCCATCCGTATAGCTGTCGTTGGCGGTCTCATGGTCGTCCCAGACCACGATCCAGGGCGCGCGGGCGTGGGCGGCCTGTAGTTGGGGGTCAGACTTGTACTGAGCGTGGCGGCGGCGATAGTCGTCGAGGCTGACGATATCGCGCGGCGGATCATGCGGTCGCTCGCCCGCCACGGCCGAGTTCATGCCGTAGGTGCCCGGTCCGCCGTATTCATAGATGTAGTCGCCCAGATGCAGAACCACATCGACCCGCGAGAGGTCGGCGACAGCCTGATAGGCGTTGAAGTAGCCGTTGGGATATAGCGCACAGCTGACCACCGCCATGACCACATCCTTGGTCGCGCCCTTGGGCAGGGTGCGCGTGCGGCCCGCCGGCGAGGTCACGCCGCCTGCAGTGAAGCTGTAGACATAGCTACGGCCCGCCTCGAGGCCTACGGCGTCCACCTTGACGGTGTAATCGCGGTCCGGCCCGGTGACACCGGAGCCGCCCTTGGCACTGCTCTTCGGCCCACCCACCGGGACCAGTTTCCAGGTGTAGGGGATAGTCTTGCCGGGGGCTTCCGGCGTGATCCGGGTCCAAAGGATCACCCGGTCCTGCAGCGGATCGCCTGAGGCCACGCCATGTTGGAAGGTGACGGTCAATGGCTTGGGCATCTGAGCTGCCGCTGGGCCGGCCGCGCCAAGGCCGATCAGGCCAAGCGCCTTGCGTCGATTGATGGTCATGGTCATTGCTCCCGAACGTCTGTGCGCCGATATGACGGAGGCATAACACAGGAGTACGACAGTGTGGGTCCACCGCTTTGCATTACACGCTCGACTGAACCATGACCCCAGAGCGCAACGCTGACTCCATCGACGGAGCGTCCGAGACACGTACCCTTGAGGTTGACGGACAGAGCGTTGGCCGGATCGACAAGGTCCTGGCGTCGCTGCTTCCCGACCTGTCCCGAGGTCGCATCCAGGCGTTGATGGCCGCAGGCCTGGTCACCCGCGACGGTGTAGTACTGACCGACCCCTCGGCCAAGGCGCAGGCTGGCGACCATGAGCTCACCATCCCGCCGCCAACCGCCGCTATCCCGCAGCCGGAGGATATCCCGCTAACCGTGCTCTATGAAGATGCCCACCTGATCGTCATCGACAAACCACCGGGCATCGCCATGCATCCGGCGCCGGGCAACGAGACTGGAACGATCGTCAACGCCTTGCTGCATCATTGCGGTGTCAGTCTGTCGGGGATCGGCGGGGTGGCCCGACCGGGAATCGTACACAGGATCGACAAGGAAACCTCTGGCGTTGTGGTCGCCGCCAAGACCGACGCGGCGCATCAGGGTTTGTCAAACCTGTTCGCTGAACATGATATTGATCGGGTCTATGTGGCGTTCACGCGGGGTGGGCTGTTCCCGTTGAAGGGGACCATTGAGGGTGCGATCGCCCGCTCAACTCACGACCGCAAGAAGATGGCCCTGGTGAAATCTGGCGGCCGGAACGCCACGACGCACTACCGCGTCGAGCGGGTGTTTGGCCCACAGGACAAGCCGCTGGCGGCGAAGCTGTCCTGCCGCCTGGAAACCGGCCGCACCCACCAGATCCGCGTCCACCTGGCCAGCCGGGGCACGCCCTGCCTCGGGGACCCGGTCTATGGCTCAGGCGCGCCAGCTGCGAGTGTCAAGGCGGCTATGGCGGAGGTGGGACTGACCCGCCAAGCGCTGCACGCCGCGGTGCTGGGCTTCGTGCACCCGGTGACGGCTGAGACTTTGCGTTTCGAGAGCCCACTGCCTGAGGATTTGGCGCGGCTTGAGGGGGTGTTGGGGCACCTTTAACTGCGCAACACCCTGCAGTCCGGCTATCGAACTGATAAGAAAGCCTGCCTTGAAGGTGCCAAACTCCGACCCTAAATTCCCTACCATCGAAGTAGGACATTCAGGCCGACCTCCCCGTCGGTCTTCCGCCCCCGGAACTGGATACCTATCTATGGGTAAGGGGGGTGGACGCTGAGGCGCGAAAGACGCGCGGCTGCCTGAACGTCCCGCAGTTTTTTGAGGGGATTGACCATGGCCGCGAACGCTATCGCCGTGATGTCGCCGGAAGGCGGACTGAGCCGGTATCTGTCTGAGATCCGCAAGTTTCCGATGCTGCCCAAAGATGAGGAATTCATGCTGGCCAAGCGCTGGCAGGAGCATGAGGATTCGCAGGCCGCCCACAAGATGGTCACCAGCCACCTTCGCCTGGTGGCCAAGATCGCCATGGGCTATCGCGGCTATGGCCTGCCGATCGGCGAGGTTATCTCCGAGGGCAACGTCGGCCTGATGCAGGCCGTCAAGAAGTTCGACCCAGATCGGGGCTTTCGCCTCGCTACCTACGCCATGTGGTGGATCCGCGCGTCGATCCAGGAATATATCCTGCGCTCCTGGTCCCTGGTGAAAATGGGCACCACTGCGGCGCAGAAGAAGCTGTTCTTCAACCTGCGCAAGGCCAAGAGCCAGATCGAGGCCCTGCAGGAAGGCGACCTGCGCCCCGACCAGGTCAGCCTGATCGCTACCAAGCTGGGCGTGCTGGACGCCGAGGTGATCTCCATGAACCGGCGCTTGGCCGGCGGCGACGCCAGCCTGAACGCGCCCATGCGCGCCGACGGCGAGAGCGAGTGGCAGGACTGGCTGGTGGACGACAAGACTCCCAGCCAGGAGACCGTTGTCGCCGACGCCCAGGAATTGGATGTTCGTATGAGCCTGATGCAAGCGGCGATGGTCGAATTGACCGACCGCGAGCGGCACATCCTGACCGAACGCCGCCTTAAGGACGAGCCCACCACCCTGGAGGACCTTGCCGGCCACTACGGCGTCAGCCGCGAGCGCGTCCGCCAGATCGAGGTGCGCGCGTTCGAGAAGCTGCAGAAGTCGATGATGGCGGCGGCGGTAGAGAAGCGGCTGGTCGAGGCGTAGGGGGTCAGGCTGCCCGGTTGGTATCGGTCCAGGTTCCGCTAATCTGCTTGCGACCTGTGGCCACCCTGTGAAAATGCCGCCGCCAATGCTGTTGCCGACATTCCAGTTTGACGCCAGCGATCTGCCAGAGGCTGAGCAGTTCTCGGCGTTTGCGGCCCACGTGGCAAATTCGCGTGCCACGCGGCCGGTCGACGGCGGCCCGTTCCTGGCCAAGGTGCGGTTCTGGATGATGGACCCGCTGTTGATCTCGGATCATCGGCTGGGCGCATTCTCGTTCGAACGCGACGAGGCCATGGTGCGGGCGACGCCTGCAGACCACTATTCGCTGGTGATCCTGCTGGACGGAACGATGCGGTTTCCCCGGCCCGGCGGCGACCTTGTGGTCGAGGCCGAAGGTGCCAGCCTGACGGACCTGACCCGACCCGAGACCATGCATGCCAGCGAGAACCATACGATCCAGATCCAGATCGCCCGCTGGTTCCTGGACGAGGCGCTGGCACCAGTGGACGTGCATGGCCCCTTGCCTCGGACACCGGCTGTCAAGGTGCTGGTCGACTTCGTGGCTGCGCTGGCGACGCAACTGCCGCAGATGACGGCTTCAAGCGCGCTGCCAATGGCCCGGGTGATCCGCGACCTGCTGGCTAATGCGCTGGCAGACATGCCACCGCGTCTAGACACCACCGACGGCCACCAACCTGTGCGGCAGAAGGTGCGGCGGTATCTTGAAACGCAGGCTCCGGGGCATCTGGATCTGGATCGATTGTGCAAGACGTTGGGACTCAGCCGCGCCTCGCTGGCGCGCGCGTTCAAGCCTGACGGCGGCGTGCTGGCCTATGATCGACGTCGCCGTTTGCTGGCCCTGCACAGCCGCCTGTCCGACGCCACCGAGAGACGTGGCGTTGCCGAGTTGGGTTACGCCTACGGCTTCGCCGAGAAGACGCACCTAAGCCGCGTGTTCCGGCAGATGTTCGGTTACGCACCGTCCGAGGTCAGGCGGCAGGTGGCTGGCGTCATGCCGCACGTGGCCGAGATCGGAAGCCTCGCCGAGGCCTACAAGACCGCGCTCCGCAACCTCTCCTGACCGGCGCTTTGACGCTGGGCGCCAACTGTTTGGCGTCTTGGCTCAACCGACGCGCGACCGGATCCGATATCCTGGCGAGAAGGAATTTCAGTTCAGGGTTGGGTTCATGCGTCTTCATCTCGCAGCCGCCGTCGCCGCCGCGTCGCTGACGTCTTCGGCCTCGGCGCTGACGCCCTTGTCGGGGTCTAACCAGCTCGAGACCCAGGCATTCGTCAATTTCCTCGCGGCAACGGAGACCCAGGTTCAGCGCGCGAGCTGGACGGACACGCCGCAGAATTTGCTCGTGGCCGTCGGGTCCCAGGCAAACTATCAAAACGATGAGGTCGGCTTCAGCTTAGCAAGGGTCACCGGTGTCAATCGCGCACAGTGGAGAGAAGACGGATCGTCCGGCTCCCTGAATCTGATTTGGGAGTGGGACTTTTCCCAGTCCGGCGGCGACGGCTCCCCCGATCCCATGCTGAAGGGCGCTTCGTTCACCGGCCTCAACCCCATCTGGTCCTACACGTTTCGGGCCGATGGGGACGGGCTGTTCCGGTGGCAGGGGCAGGTCCGACCGGACCCCGGCGTGCCCGGCAACAACCCGTTCGGCCTCAGTGGCTGGAACCTTCAGCTCAATGGGATCACCGTCATCGACCTGTTCGATGTGTCGGGCGCAGGGCCCCGTCTTGGCGACGGTGACTTCGCGATCACCGCTGGCGAGACCTATACCTTCTCTCTGGTCAACAGATCGAACATCGCAGGATCTAACTTCGGGAGAGAGTACCGGGCCAGGATGCTGGGCGATTTCTACTGGGACATCGTCGAGGCCCCGATGGGCCCCGTCCCTGAACCTGCATCCTGGGTGCTGATGATCGTTGGGTTTGGCGCCACCGGCGCGGCGTTGCGCCTGCGCCGCGACGCGCCACGACGACGTCTCGCCTGTGTGGAGACGCCATCCTGAACGTGCGGATGCGGATGTTCGGAGCGCGGGGGAACCCCACGGTAGGCAATCTGTTCGCGGTGATCGGATGTCTGCAGCGCTCAGCGGGGCTGTCGCTGGAAGTTCGGATCGCATAGGGGCGAGCAGCCCTGGAATTTGCGCTTGAGTCTCGCTGTCAGACCGGTCAGCGTCACGCCGTCGCTGCGGGAGGGCGAACATCATGGAAAAGCGCGTCTTCAACCCCACACCGTGGCTCGGAGGGTTCAATCTCAACCACGCCATCGAGGTCAGCGGTGTCAAGCGCACGCTGTACGTCTCCGGCCAGACTGCTTCCGCAGCGGACGGATCAGCGATGCATCCCGGCGACATGGTCGCCCAGTTCCGCGCCGCTTGGGGCAACCTGAAGGACGCTCTGGCGGAAGCTGGGATGGTTCCAGCTGATGTGGTGCGGCTGAACATGTACACGACGGACGTCGACGCCTTCATGGCTGTGGCCGCTGATCTCGTACCTATCTTTGCTGCCGACGGCGTCAAGCCGGTGAGCACGTTATTGGGGGTGTCCAGGCTCTATGACCCGGCGATCCTGATCGAATTGGAAGCCACGGCCGTCGCCTAGATCCTCGCCGAGTCTGCACGCAGGATTGCTCGTTGCGCGAGACTGCTTAGGGTGGTCGCGAAAGCTGCGGTAGATCGAGCCGAGCACCGAATTCCGAGGGGAAACGACATGACCACAAACTTTGGCCGACTGGCTGCGTCCGCGCTAGCTGTAGTGCTGATCGCCTCGTCGGCCCATGCGACGAAACCTCTGAAGGCGGCGGACTATGCGCCGATCCTGGCCGATGCCGCGCGCAGTGAGGTGGATCGCAAGGACGATGCAGCGAGGAAGCCCGCCGAGGTGCTGGCGTTCGCTCAGGTGCGTCCCGGCGACTTCGTGATGGAGATTGAAGTCGGGCGCGGCTGGTACACCGAGATCCTGTCGCAAGCGGTCGGACCCAAGGGCAAGGTCATCACCCAGAACCCGGCGGAGTTCGCCTATTCTGGGCCGGCGTTGGCGACGCGGCGCGCGGCGGGGCGACTGACCAATGTGACGGAGACCACGACGCCGTTTGACAAGCTCCAGGCGGCCGACGGGTCGGTCGACCGCGTGCTGTGGATCCTGGGCCCGCACGAACTGTACTACACGCCTAAGGACTCCAAAGGCCTGGGCGATCCGGCCAAGGCCTATGCGGAAATCAAGCGGGTGCTGAAGCCCGGCGGTCTATTCATCGCCATGGACCATGCCGCAACGGCGGGTGCGCCAACCACCACAGGCCAGAACATTCACCGCATCGATCCCGCCGTGGTGTTGGCCTCGGCTGCGGCCGCCGGCCTCAAGCTCGAGGGCAAGAGCAAGGTCCTCGCCAACCCGTCGGATGATCGCACCAAGATGGTGTTCGATGCTTCAGTGCGCCGCCACACGGACCAGTTTCTGTTCCGCTTCAAGAAGCCGCGCTAGGCTTCTCGTTTTGGACATCGCGCACGACCTGATAGCCCGCGCTCGCCGGTTTGCAGCGGACGTCGCGCCGCGCTCAAGTGAGATCGAGGCGGCGAGCAGGATCCCTCCGGACATCTCCAAGGCCATGGGCGAGGCTGGGTTCTATCGGTTGTTCCTCAGCGAGGCGCGCGGCGGGTTCGAAGTTTCGCCCCGGGTCGCGGCCGAGGTTTATGAAGCGATTGCGCAGGGCGATGCCGCCTGCGGCTGGGTAAGCTTCATTGCCTGCACCACCACCCTGGCGCTTGGCCGAGTGAATGATGCGGGCGCGGCTGAGATCATGGCACGGCCCGACAGCCTTGCGACCGGCGTGTTCGCCGCCAACGGTCGGGCCATCAAGATCGACGGCGGGTTTCGGGTGACCGGCCGCTGGGACTGGGGCTCAGGGTCGCCGAATGCCGACTATATCGGCGGCGGGTGTATCCTGGTCGAAAATGGCGAGCCTTTGCTGAACTCGGCGGGCCAGCCGCGCAACCACATGCTGTTCTTTCCTCGCGATCAGGTGCGATCGCTGGACACCTGGCAGGTAGCGGGGCTTTGCGGCACCGGGAGCACGGCGTTTACGGTCGAGGACCTGTTTGTACCCGACCGCCATGCTGCGGGCGTGTTGGTGCGCGGTCTGCCGGACACCCAGCTGTTCCGGTTCCCTGCCTTCGCGCCGTTAGCGCAAGGGGTGGGGGCGGTGGCCCTTGGAATTGCGCGTGCGGCGCTCGACGAGGCCACGCGCGTGGCCGGCGAGAAGCGCCGAGGCGGCTCGTCCGCGCCCTTGGCAGAGCGTCCGCACACCCAGATTGAGATCGCCCGCGCCGAGGCTCGCCTGCGGGCCGCCCGCGCCTTCTTCTACCAGACCATTGATGACGCCTGGACCTTGGCGGAATGCGGACCCGTGGGCGTGGAACACAGCCGCGACATGCGCCTAGCCGTGAACCACGCGATGGCCGAGTCGGTCGCCGTGGTCGACGCCATGTACACCCTGGCCGGTGGGACATCGATCTATGCGGTCTCGCCGCTCCAGCGCCACTTCCGGGACATCCATGTGGCGACCCAGCACTTCATGGTTTCGTCCAATATCCTGGAGACAATCGGCCGCCTGTACCTGGGCCTGCCGACCATGACGGCGGGGTTTTGAGATGATCGCCTATTCTACCGTCGGCGTGAACGACATGGACGTCGCCATCGCCTTTTACGATGCTGTCATGGAACCGCTAGGGGCGGTGCGGGAGACCACCAGTCCGACCTGGACTGGCTATGTCCGAGCGAGCGACCGAGGCCGGTTCTTCCTGACCCGACCCTTTGATCGGGAAGCGGCCAGCAGCGGCAACGGTGCCATGTTGGCGATCCACGCGCCAGACCGTGCCGCCATTGACGCCTTTCATGCTGCGGCCCTCGCCACCGGCGGCTCGGACGAGGGACCACCTGGGGTTCGTGAGGGAATGGACCCGGTGTTCTACGCCGCCTATGTACGCGACCCGTGCGGCAATAAGCTGTGTGCTTTCATTCGGAAATAGGCGGGTCAGGGGACCATTGTGACGACCCGTGAGTTCACACAAACCGAGCGCCGAGTGACCTTGGCCGGGGTGATTATCGTTTTCCTGCTGTCGGCGTTGGACCAGACGATTGTCGCAACAGCGATGCCGCGCATCATCTCCGAGCTGAACGGCTTGGCGCTCTATTCCTGGGTCACGACGGCTTATCTACTGACCTCCACCGTGATGGTGCCGATTTGGGGCAAGCTGGGTGACCTTTACGGGCGCAAACCCATCCTGTTGGCCAGCATCGGCTTCTTCCTTGCTGGCTCTTGGCTTTCCGGGTTGTCGGGCGAGTTCGGCGACCTACCGATCCTTGGCGGCGGCATGACCCAGCTGATCGTCTTTCGGGCGATTCAGGGGATCGGCGGCGGCGGCCTCTTCACCACGGCCTTCGCCATCATCGGCGATCTGTTCCCGCCGCGTGAGCGGGCAAAGATGGGCGGGATCTTTGGTGCGGTGTTTGGTCTGTCCAGCACCATCGGTCCGCTGGTCGGCGGCTATTTCACGGATCACGGGACGGTCGAGCTTTTCGGCTACCTGATCGCCGGCTGGCGCTGGGTGTTCTATGTCAACCTGCCCCTGTCGCTGCTGTCGCTCTTTATGATCTTGTTCATAATGCCGCCGATGTCCCATGCGGCAAAGGGCAAGGTCGACCTCATCGGTGCAGCCTTGATCATCGCCACTGTCGTGCCGCTGTTGCTGGCTCTGACCTATGGTGGCCATTTCGCGCCTTGGACCTCGCCTCTGGTGTCGGGATTGTTCGCCGGGTCGGCGGCGGGTCTGGTGGCCTACATCGTCAATGAGCGGTTCGCTCCTGACCCGATTCTACCGCTGGACCTCTTCAAGAACCGGGTGTTCTCGACCGCGAACTTGGCTGGGTTCCTGGTCTCAATGTCGTTCATGAGCACGGTCGCCTTCCTGCCGTTGTTCCTGCAGCTGGGCCAGGGCGTGCCGGCGACACTCAGCGGCCTTTCCACCCTGCCGATGATGGCTGGACTGATGTTGAGCTCGATCGCCTGTGGCCGCCTTGTGGCCCGCACCGGGCGCTACCGGCCGTTCATGGCGGGTGGCGTGATCGTGACCTTCATCGGTATCCTGCTGCTGAGCCGGATGACCGTCGAGACCACCGGCTGGGACCTCGCGTGGCGGCTGTTGATCCTGGGCATCGGCCTTGGGCCTGGCCAGAGCCTGTTCTCGATCGCCATCCAGAACGCGACGCCGCCGAACCAGCTGGGTGTGGTGACCAGCGCCAACCAGTTCTTCCGTCAGATCGGCTCAACCATCGGCGTGGCCCTGTTCGGCACCCTGCTGACCACCACGCTCAATACAGGTCTCGGCAAGATCATGCCGGGCGTCGATATCGGAAAACTCCAGGGCATGGGCGCAGCCGCTCATGCTGGCGGCGCGCCCGCCCTGCCCAGCTTTGTGCGGGAGATCATCGCCGCGGCTGTAACCCACACGTTCAGCCTCGGCCTGTTCCTGGTTGCCGCCGCCTTGCTGGCCGTGATGTTTATCCCCCACGTGCCGATGCGGGATCGCGCTGTCGCCGCCCAGGCGGAATAGCTACATCGCCTTCGATCTCGGCTTTGTGGCCGGAAAGCCACTGCCACAAAACCGATTGAGACTTTGAGCAGAACTGTCAAATCCGCCTGATACCCCGCCGCTCTGAGTGGGGCAGCGCGGAGCCGCCCCCGCAGTCGAGGGGCGATCCAATGAAAAAACACATGCTCACAGGCGTCGCAATGTGCGCGCTGGTTACGGCGATGGCTGGTACCGCAATGGCAGCGGACGCGGCAGCCGACGACGCCATCGCGACCGCCTCGGTCGAAGAAGTCGTTGTTCTGGGTCGCGGCGAGGCCCGTCAGGTCCAAGAGGTTGAAGGCAAGGAAATCCTTCGGGTGATCCCAGGTGCCAGTCCGTTGAAGCTGGTCGACAAGCTGCCGAACGTGAACCTGCAGTCGGCCGACCCCTTCGGTGCCTACGAGTGGTCGACGCGGATTTCGATCCGTAGCTTCAACCAGAGCCAACTCGGTTTTACGTTGGATGGCGTACCGCTGGGCGACATGACCTATGGCAACCACAACGGCCTGCACATCTCGCGCGCGATCTCGGGGGAGAATGTTGGCTTGGTCGAGCTGAGCCAGGGCGCCGGAACCCTGGACACCGCCTCCTCCAGCAATCTCGGCGGCGTGCTGAAGTATCAATCCCGCGATCCGGCCAAGACCTTCGGTGGCTTTGCAGGGGTTACCGCCGGCAAGGACAACACCTATCGCGGCTTCCTGCGGCTTGAGAGCGGCGAGTTGCCGAGCGGCGCACGCGGTTACCTCAGCTATGCCTACAACACCGCCGACAAATGGAAGGGCGACGGCAAGCAGCGCACCCAACAGGTCAACTTCAAGGCCGTGCAGCCGATCGGCGAAGGCTCGCTGACCGGTTTCCTGAACTGGTCACACCGACAAGAGCAAGACTACCAGGACATGTCGCTGGAGATGATCCGACGCCTCGGTCGCGACTGGGACAACGTGTCGGCGAACTACCCCCTGGCCGTGCGAATCGCTGAGATCGCCCACAACCGCGGCGAGACCGGCGTGACCCCGCGCAACCCCTCGTTCGGGACAGCCTATACGCCGCCGATCACCAATGTCGACGACGCCTATTTCGACGCCTCGGGCCTTCGTAACGACCTGCTTGGTGGGATCACTTTGAAGATGCCGCTGAACGAGACGTTCTCGTTCAGCGCGACGGTCTACGGCCACCGCAATGAGGGCCAAGGCCTGTGGGGCACGCCCTACGTCGCCTCGCCGAACTACGGCGTCGCTGGCGCAACGACCAACGATGCGCCGCTGTCGATCCGCACCACCGAGTACGACATCAAGCGCTACGGGATCGTCGCGTCCGGCCAACTTCGCCTGGACACGCACATCGTAACCGCCGGTGTCTGGTATGAGGACAACAGCTTCAATCAAGCGCGCCGGTACTACGGTCTGGATCGCGCAGCGCCGCAGCGCAGTTTCTTGGACTTCCAGTCAAATCCGTTCCGTACGGATTGGGAGTACGATTTCCAGACCACGACCTACAAGCTGTTCATCGAAGATCGTTGGCAGATTACGGATCAGCTGAAGGTCAATTTCGGCGTCGCGTCGCTGTCGGTAGAAAACGAGGGCAAGACTGTGTTCGCCCGCGTGCCCGCGCTGGAAAAGAACGGCACGATCAAGGCGGAGAAAAACTTCCTGCCGCAGGCCGGTGCCAGCTATGCAATCTCCGAGGATGGAGAGGTCTTCGTCGGCTACGCTCGCAGCATGCGCGCGTTCCCAAGCTCGGGAACCTCGGGTCCGTTCTCCGCCTCAAAGGTTGGCTTTGATGCCATCAAGGACAAGCTCCAGCCCGAGACCGCCGATACCTTCGAAGGCGGCGTACGCTTCCGGACGGGTGACGTGCAAGGCGTGCTGGCCGGCTACCATGTGAAGTTCAAGGACCGTCTGTTTGGTGTGGCCGTCGGCTCCGCCATCATCGGCAATCCCTCGGCGCTGGCCAACGTCGGCGGCGTCACCGCCATGGGCTTTGAGGCTGTTGGGACCTGGAAGATTGACCCGCATTGGTCGCTGTTCGGCTCGTATGCCTACAATGACTCAACCTATGATGAGGACACCCGCGACGGTAACGGCGTGATCGTCGCCCGCACTAAGGACAAGGTGACGGTCGACACCCCTAAACACATCGTCAAAGGCGAACTGAACTACGAGAGCGACGGGTTCTTCGCTCGCCTCTCGATCTCGCGCCTGTCCAAGCGCTATTTCAGCTACGAGAACGACCAGAGCGTGCCCTCACAGTTCGTCGCGGATATCGCCTTGGGCTACACGTTCTCCGGCTCCGACCTGCTGGACGGCCTGGAAGCTCAGATCAACGTGACCAACATCTTCGACCGCGACTACGTCTCCACGATCAACTCGAACGGCTTCGGCATTCGTGGCGACAATCAGACGCTGTTGGTGGCCCCGCCGCGTCAGGTGTTCGTCAGCGTGCGTAAGACGTTCTAGTGTGATGGCGCGCCGCCTGATGATGAGGCGGCGCGCCCCCTTTTTCCTACGGAGACGCTAAACCATGGTCCTAGCGATGCGCACCTTCGCCGCACTCCTTGCCGCAATATTCGTGGCCCAGACCGCGCAAGCTGCGACCAGCGACCAGCGGCTGGTATTGGTGACGCTGGATGGCTTGGCGTGGACCGAGGTCTTCCGCGGCGCAGACCCGGATCGCGCAGCGGACAAGGCCTTCGTTGCCGAACCTAAGCCCTTCCAGGCTACCTACACCGCCCCAACAGATCGCGCCCGCGCGATGATGCCGTTTCTGCACACGGTGATGGCCAAGCAAGGGATGTTGATCGGCGATCGCGACCACGGCTCCTGCGCCGCCGTCGCCAACGACATGTGGTTCTCCTACCCGGGCTATAACGAGATCCTTACCGGTCGGGTCGATCCGGCTATCCGCTCGAACGACCATGGCCCTAACGCCAACATCACGGTTCTGGAGTGGCTGAACCAACAGCCTGCGTTCAAGGGCAAGGTGGAGGCCGTGGCCTCCTGGGCGAACTTCCACGACATTCTCAACGAAGCGCGCAGCGGCGTGCCCGTGAATGCCGGGTGGGACAGTGCGCCCGGTCGCACCAAGGTCGAGGTCGGCATCGCCCGGATGCAGGCTCAGGCACCGCGTATCTGGTCGAGCGTTCGGTTGGACCTGTTCACCCACGCCTATGCGCTAGAGACCTTGCGCCGCAGCAAGCCCAGGGTGCTGTTCATATCCTATGGCGAGACGGACGATTTCGCCCATGATGGCCACTATGATCAGGTGGTGATGGCCGCCCATCGGACCGACGGCTTCCTGGCGGAGCTCTGGGCCACACTGCAGGCCGATCCTACCTATGCTGGCAAGACCACACTGATCGTTACAACTGACCATGGCCGCGGTGAAGGCGACCGCAACGCCTGGCGCAATCACGGCAAGCCAATCTTCAAGGGGTCCGATGCGACCTGGATCGCCATGATCGGCCCGGGTGTGAAACCACCGCCCTCTGGCGGACAGTGCGCATCCAGCAGTCAGATCGCCGCAACGGCGCTGACCGCCCTCGGTATCGATTGGAAGGCGTTTGACCCAGCTGCGGGCGCGCCTCTACTGGTGTTCAGCGTCCCGTCCAAGGAGTCCCGCCGATGATCCGAAGCCTCTTCGCCGCCGTCCTGCTGACGACAGCGCCGCTCGCCGCCCAGGCCGCCAAACCCGCGCCGCCACCCACGGTGGGTCCGCTCAACCTCGACACCTTCTACAAGGGCATGTGGTATGAGCAGGCCCGCACGCCCACCAGCCTGACCAAGGGGTGCGAGCACGCCACCACCCAGCACGGTCGGGACGCCGAGGGCCGCATAACGGTTCGCGACGCCTGTCTCCAGGGCGGGCCTCAGGGCGCTGAGCGCGCGATCGAGGGTCTAGGTACGATCCGCGATCCAGGCCAGAATGCCGCGCTACGGGTCCGCTATCGGTTGGGGCCTCTACGGGTAAGTCGTGAGTATCGCATCATCGCGGTCGGTCCCGCCGGCGAGTGGCACATCTCCGCCGAACCCAAGTTCGACAAGATCTACGTCTTCACGCGCACGGTTGCCCCGCCGCTGGCCGAGGTGGAGGGCTTGATCACCAAGGTCCGTGCGCTGGGATATGCGGGCGCTGTCGAAGTGCTTGCAACACCAGGTCGGGAATAGGCGCTAAGCCGCCTGAGCAGGGCGCGTGTCGTCGTGTTTGGTCATGAACGCCAGCATCGGGGCGGCCCATTCGGCGGCTTCTGCACGCGTGAAACCCTGACCAGCGCGGGCTGACTTGAAGAGGCGGCGGTGAAGCTCCGAAGCCGCCAGTGTCATCCGGAAGTCGATCGCCAAGCCTTGGATCGTCGTAGCTTGAGTGAGCATCGCCCGCATGGCCTGGTCCGGATCGGTGTCAGACGCGGCAACGGCAGCTCGGATGATCTTCAGCGCCTGGTTGATCTTTTGCTGGAGCGGCGTCTCCGGGCCGTCGTTGCGGCGCTTCAGCTTGCCGCCGTACTCACCAGAATTGAACCGCCGACGATCCGGGCCGATGTAGTCCATGGCCTCGACCCAGTCCCGGTCCCTTAATGTCACGGCCTCCAGGCGACGGACCAAGTCTTTCATGCTGTAGGGCTTGAGCAGAAACTCATGAACACCGGCGTCGCGAGCGGCCAGGATCGAGGCGGCGGTCGCCGCGCCAGTGATGGTGATGATCGGAGCCTTGCGGCAGGCCCAGGTGCTCCGTCGCAAAGCCTTGGCGAACGCCAGGCCATCAACCTGATCCGGCCCGATCTCGACCACGATCAGTTGCGGGTCCGAGGCCTCCGCGACCTGTAGTGCGCGCTCGGTCGTCATGGCGTGCCAGCAGTGGGAGCGGGCGATATCGCGCATGATGTTGGTCAGCAACCGTGCGCTGGCGACCTGAGGGTCGGCGATCAGCACCCGCTTCAGCAGCGGCGCCATCTTGGCGTAGGACTTCTCGTCGCCGTCGAACACGGGCCGTGCACTCCAGAATTCTCAGAGAACAATGTGCCGCTAAATCGGTAAGGAACCGTTGATGTGCGATGGTCAGTCGTGAAACGGATCGCGCATCAGGATGGTGTCGTCGCGCTGGGGACTGGTGGAGAGCAAGGCCACAGGTGCCCCGATCAACTCCTCGATGCGGCGTACATACTTCACTGCAGCTCCGGGCAAGTCCTTCCAGGTGCGCGCGCCCTGGGTGGTGCCGCTCCAGCCTTCCATCTCTTCATAGACGGGTTCGAGCTGACTCTGGGCTTTCAGGCCGGCGGGCAGATAGCCGATGTTCTGGCCGTCCAAGCGATATCCGGTACAGATCTTCAGGGTCGGGAGGCCGTCCAGCACGTCAAGCTTGGTCAGCGCGATGCCGCTGATCCCGTTCAGGGCCACGGACTGGCGCACGAGGGCCGCATCAAACCAACCGCAGCGGCGTGAACGGCCTGTGACGGTGCCGACCTCACGGCCCACCGTACCCAGATGCTGGCCGACCTCATCGAACAGTTCGGTGGGGAACGGGCCCTCGCCTACCCGCGTCGTATAGGCCTTGACGATACCCAGCACGAAGCCCGGCCCCTTCGGCCCGAGCCCCGAGCCCGCCGCCGCTTGACCGGCCACGGTGTTGGACGAGGTGACATAGGGATAGGTGCCGTGGTCGACATCCAACAGCGCGCCCTGGGCACCTTCGAACAGTACCCGCTTTCCGGATTTGACCAGCTCGTCCAGCAGCAGCCAGGCGGGACGTGCGAACGGCAGAATCTGGGGCGCTATGGCCTCGAGTTCGGCCAGCAGGGCCGCTGGGTCCACCTCCGGCAGACCCAGGCCGCGTCGAAGCGGCTCGTGGTGCGCCAAGAGCCGCTCAATCTTGGCCTCCAAAGCCTCGCGGTCGGCGAGGTCGGCGACCCGGATGGCGCGGCGGCCGACCTTGTCCTCATAGGCGGGACCGATCCCGCGGCCCGTTGTGCCGATCTTCTTCAGCGCTGCCGCCTCACGCGCCTGATCCAGGTCGCGGTGGATGGGCAGGATGAGGCAGGCGTTGTCGGCAACCACCAGCAGGTCCGGTGTGATCTTCACCCCCTGTTCGGCTAGGGTCGCGATCTCCTTGATCAGATGCCAGGGGTCGACCACCACGCCGTTGCCGATAATCGACAGCTTGCCTTGCACGACGCCCGACGGCAGCAAGCTGAGCTTGTAGGTCTGATTACCCACGACAAGCGTGTGACCCGCGTTGTGTCCGCCCTGGAAGCGCACCACCACGTCGGCCCGGTTGGACAACCAGTCCACCAGCTTGCCCTTACCCTCGTCGCCCCACTGCGCGCCGATGACGGTGACGTTGCCCATTTTGGATACGATCCCCCGACCTGCCCGGAAAACGCGCGCAGGCCCTTCGACAGGTGCTCGGCAAGGCGCGGGGATGAATTGCGGAGCCGCTCTAGACGAACTGGCCCTCGCTCTCAAGGGACGTGTCGGATATTGGCGATATCATGGACATTCCGCGCTTCCACCTGGCCTTTCCAGTCCGCGACCTCGATGAGGCCCGCGCCTTCTATGGCGACTTGCTGGGTTGCCCGGAGGGCCGGTCCAGCCCGGTGTGGGTGGACTTCAACTTCTATGGTCACCAGATCGTTGCGCATCTGGCGCCCGGTGAGATCGCGGGCGGGGCCACCAGCCCCGTGGACGGCCATGATGTGCCGGTCCGCCACTTCGGCGCCATCCTAACCCTGCCGCAGTGGGAGGCGTTGGCCCAGCGCCTGGAGGCCGCAGCAACCACCTTCATCACTGCCCCCAACATCCGCTTCAAGGGCGAGGTCGGCGAGCAGGCGACCATGTTCTTCCTCGACCCGTCGGGCAATGCGTTGGAGTTCAAGGCCTTCGCCGACGACGCCATGGTGTTTGCCAAATGACCCTCACCCTCGTCGAAATCGAAGCTGCTGCGGGCCGCATCAAGGGACACGCCGTCGAGACTCCGTTGATCGAGAGCCCGGCACTGAACGCGCGGCTGGGCCTGCGGGTACTGATCAAGCCGGAGACCCTCCAGCGGGTCGGCGCTTTCAAGTTTCGCGGTGCCTACAACCGGCTGGTCCAACTGACCGCCGAAGAGCGGGTGCGGGGTGTTGTCGCCTTCTCATCCGGCAACCATGCGCAGGGTGTGGCGCTGGCGGCGCAGATGTTGGGGATCCCGGCGCTGATCGTCATGCCGTCCGATGCACCACGCATGAAGATCGAGGCCACGCGGGGCTATGGCGCGGAGATCCGCCTCTACGACCGGATGACCGAGAGCCGCGAGGCCATCTCCTCAGAGATCGCGCGGGAACGCGACGCCATCCTGGTGCCCGCTTTCGACGATCTGCACATCATGGCCGGACAGGGCACGGTGGGTCTGGAGATGGTGCGGCAAGCCGGTGCCCTTGGCGTGAAACTGGGCGTGGTACTGGCACCTTGCAGCGGCGGGGGTCTGCTGTCGGGTGTTGCAACCGCCGTGAAGGCCCTGTCGCCGACGACGGTCGTGCTTGGGGCGGAGCCGGAGGGCTATGACGACACGCTGATGTCCCTGCGGGCCGGGCGACGGACGCCCGTGACGCCGACACGGCGCACGCTCTGCGACGCGCTGGAGACACCATGCCCCGGTGAACTGACCTTCCCGATTCTGCTGGCGAGCGTCGCCGACATCGCCGTGGTCTCAGACGCCGAGGTGGCCGAGGCGATGCGCTATGCCTACACGATCCTGAAGCTGGTCGTAGAGCCCGGCGGATCGGTCGGCCTAGCGGCCCTGTTAGCGGGCAAGATCAATACGTTCGGTGCCGAGAGCCTGGGCCTGGTGCTGTCGGGCGGCAATGTAGACCCGGACCTGTTCGCCAGGGTGTTGTCGGGGGAGCTCTAGGCGCCTTTACGACACCGTTAAACTCTTCTTCGCCTCGCGCGGCGTGACCAGGCGGGCAAGCTTCGGCTTCAGCCAGGTTTCGAAGTCGTCGACGAACTCATAGACCACCGGCACCAGCACCAGCGACAGCACGGTCGAGGTGATCAGGCCACCGATCACCGCCACGGCCATCGGCTGGCGGAACTCGGCACCCTTTTCCAGCGCGAACGCGGTAGGCAGCATGCCTGCGGCCATGGCCAGGGTAGTCATAACGATGGGGCGTGCCCGCTCTCGGCAGGCCTCAATCAAGGCATCGTGCTGGCTCATACCCTCACGCTCGCGCTCGATGGCGTATTCGACCAGCAGGATCGAGTTTTTGGCGGCTAGGCCCAGGAGCATCAGGAAGCCGATCAGCGACGGGATCGAGAGCGACAGATTGAACGCCAGCAGGCCCAGGAACGCACCGCCCACCGACAGCGGCAGGGCCGATAGAATGACGATCGGCTTAAAGAAGCTGCGGAACAGCAACACCAGAACCGCGTAGATCATCGCCACGCCCGAGAAGATGGCGATCCCGAAGCCGCCGAACAGCTGGGCCATGGCCTCGGCGGTGCCGATGGCGGCGGGCCGTACGCCGGAGGGCAGTTTCTTCATGATCGGCAGATCGTTGACGGCCTGTTGGGCCTGCCCCAGCTGAACCCCGTTGAGCTCAGCCTGGACGGTCATGCGCCGTTCGCGGTTGAGCCGGTCGATGCGGGCGGGGCCAGCCTCGAAGGTGATATCGGCGACGCTGCCTAGCGTCGTCGTGCCGCCGCTGGCGGTCGGGACGCGCAGAGACTGGAGGCGTGAGATGTCCGCTCGGGCATCTTGCGGCAGGCGCACGCGGATCGGGATGCGGCGCTCGCCGTCGTTGAACTTGGCGACATTGGCGTCGATATCGCCCACGGTCGCGACGCGCAGGATATTGGCGATGGTGTCGGACGAGACGCCCAGGCGCGCGGCCTCGGCAGGTTTAGGCCGGATGACCACTTCAGGGCCGACGGGCGGCGATGCCGCCTTCGGGTCGGCCAACTCAGGCAGGCCGCGCATCTGGCGCTCAAGCTCCAGTGCGGCCTTTTCCAGATTGGCGGCGTTGTCGCCAGTCAAGATCTGCTGAAACCCTGCCCCGCCTTCGCCGTCCAAGAAGCCCAGGCGAACGTCGGGGATCTTGCGCAAGTCTTCGCGCAGGCGGTTCTTAATCTGATCACCGTGGATGCCGCGCTTGGGATCGAGAATGATGGTGGCGGTGCCCCTGCGCAGGTCGCCGCCCCCGCCGCCGGACATGCCTGGACCAAAGCTGGAGACCGTGGAGCCGATCTGGATGAAGACGGCCTTCACCTCAGGCTGGCCACGGAAGAGCGAGGTGATACCGCGCGCTGCGCCTTCCATGTCGCCGGCGGTCGCACCGGGCGGGCCCTGGATATCAACGTAGATGAAGTCTGGGTCACCCGCCGGCTGGAACCCGCGCGGCAGAAGCGGCACCAGAGCCACCGAAGCGAAGAACAGAATGCCGCCAATAATCGAGGCGACGATCCGGTGCGCCAAGGCCCATTCCAGCACGTTGCGGTAGAAACCGTCGAACGGTTTGCGCGGCTGGGCGTGGGTTGAGGGCTTCAGCATGTAAGCCGCCATCAGTGGCGTCGCGAGCCGGGCGGCCACCAGTGAGAACAGCACGGCGATGGAGACCGTCAGGCCGAATTCCTTGAAGAACTGACCCGGGATGCCGGGCATGAAGCTAACCGGAGTGAACACCACCACGATGGCCATCGTTGTGGCGACTACCGCCAGGCCAATCGAGTCCGCACCCTCGAGTGCGGCTTGATAGGGGCGCATCCCCCGCGCCACCCGTTTCTCAATATTCTCGATCTCGACGATGGCGTCGTCGACCAGAATGCCGATCACCAGGGTGAGGCCCAGCAGGGTCACCATGTTGAGCGAGAAGCCCAGCCACTTCATCACGAAGAAGGTCGGGATCAGCGAGATCGGCATGGCGAACGCGGTGATCGCCGTTGCCCGCCAGTCACGCAGGAAGAACAGCACCACGAGCGCCGCCAGGACCATCCCTTCCAGCAACACGTGTTTGGTGGCCTCAAAGCTGGCGCGGGTCTCATCGACCGAAGAGAAGATCTTCGAGAACTTCACGCCGGGATTACGCTTTTCCATCTCGCGCAGCTTGGCGATGACGTTGTCTTCGGCTGTGACGTCGCTGGCTTCCTTGGTCTTGGCGACCTGGAAGCCGACCACAGGCCGCCCGTCCAGTCGCGCGAAGCCGCGCACTTCGGAGGCCCCGTCGCCCACATCCGCGACGTCGGTGAGTTTCACGAAACGCCCACCCCCGGTGGGAATAGTCATGTCGCGCAGTTGGGCCACGGATCGCGCGCTGCCCAAAATACGAACCGTTTGCTCGCGTCCACCGACCGCAACCCGGCCCCCGGGCGCATCAGTCTGGAAGCTGCGCAGCGCCGCATTGACCTGGCTCGCGGTCAGGCCACGCGTGGCCAGTCGGTCCGGATCGACCACCACATTGATCTCACGCGAGACCCCGCCGACGCGGGTGACCTGGGCGATGCCCTTAGCGGCCTGCAGCGTGCGGCTGACGGTATCGTCCACGAACCAGGAGAGCTCGTCGTCGCTCATCGCCGACGAGGAGACCGCATAGGTCAGGATCGGGGCGGCGGAATCGATCTCAAGCTGATTGACCCGCGGCTCGTCGATGTCGCGCGGGAGGACCGCGCGCGCCTGATCGATCTTGGAACGAATCTCATCCGTCTTCTTCTGAAGGTTCTCGCCGATCTCGAACTGGATCGAGGTGGTCGAGACGCCCTGGGTGACCACGGATTGGATGTTAGTGACGCCGGTGACCCCGGCGATCGCGTCCTCAACCGGACGGGTGATCTGAGTCTCCATCTCGCCGGGCGCGGCCCCGCTCTGGGTGACCGTCACGGCAACCACCGGGAACTGGACGTTCGGATAGTTCTTAACGGCCAAGCCCTGGTAGGCGATCAATCCGGCCAGCACGAGGCCGATGAACAGCACCGTGACGGGGATCGGATTGCGGATCGCCCAGGCGGATATCTGGGTCCCTTGTTGGTCGCTCATCGTGCGGCCGCCGCGGGGGTCGCGACCGGCCGGACCAGATCACCATCCAGCAGCAGCGCCCCGGCGTTAGCGACGATCCGTGTGCCTGCAGCCGGGCCCTTGAGCAGTTGAACCAGGCCGTCGCCGCGCGCGCCGGACTCGACCGGCATCCGGCGGACCCGGTTCTTGGCGTCGACGGTCATGACACTGGCCCCGTCCGCATCATAGCGGATAGCAGACTCGGGCACCGCCAGCGCGGTCGCCGTGGCATCGTTGAACACCGCCCGCGCGAAGCCGCCGGCTCGGATGTCGTTACGCAACGGCAACGCGATGCGCACCTTGCCGAGTTTGGTCTGGGCGTTGATCTGCGGACTGACCAGACGCACCGTGCCCGTAACAATCGCGCCGCTCTGCAGCGTCACCGTGGCGGTCTGTCCGGGGCGGATGCGGGTGAGATCGCCTTCATCCAGGTCGGCATTTAGCTCGATCTGGCCGTCGCGTGCCATGCGGAACCAAGGCGATCCTGCCCCGGCGGCCATGTCGCCGGGACGTACGGTCTTCTCCAGGATCAGGCCAGAGACTGGTGCCGAGACCGAGAGCTTTCCGGCGCGGGTCTTGAGGTCGCGCAGGCTGGCGGCCTGAGCGCGTGCGGTGGCGCGTGACGCGCGAGCTTGGAACCGGCGCTGGTCGATCTGTTCCTGCGACAGCACCCCGCTGCCGTCGAGACCCTGGACCCGACCCGCCTGTTCTTCGGCTTGCAGCGCCTGGACCTCGGCCTGGGCGGCGAGCGCCTCGGCCTGGGCGACCTGGGCCTGCATCAGGGTCGGATCAAGCTGGACCAGGGTTTGGCCCGCCTGGACGTACTGTCCGACGTCGGCGAGGACGCGGGCAACGCGATAGCCGCTGACTTCAGGCAGGACCGCAGCCTCTTCGCGGGGCTCCAGATCGCCGGACGCGGCCAAGGCACCGGTGATCGCGCGGGGTTCGATGGTTACGACCGATACGGCGCGGGCGCGCTGCGCCTCCGTCGGTAGCGGCTCAGGCTTGCGGCAGGCGCTGAGCGCCAGCAGAGCGCAGAGCGAAACGAGGACGGGTGTGGATCGCATGTTCAGCATCTCATTTCGCGGCATAGGCCTGGGCTGGCCAGCCGCCGCCAATGGCCTTGTAGGCCTGGACCGAGCGACGCAGGGCCTGGACCTGAGCGGAGGTCAGCTGCGCGCGGGTGGCGCGCCAGGACTGTTCGGCGGACAGGGTGGTGTTCAAATCGATGAGGCCGCGCTGATAACCCATACGCGAGGCTTCGAACGCACGACGGGCGCGCACTTCGCCGTCCGTCAACAGCATGACGCGCTGGTGATCGGCGTCCAGATTGACGAGAGCAGCTTCGGATTCCTGGAAGGCCGTCTGCACGGTCTTCTCATAGGTGGTGATCGCCTGCTCGGTGCGGGCGCTCTGGGCTTTCAGGTCAGCGATCAGGCGCGGCACCGACAACACCGGCTGGGTCACACTGCCGCCGATAGACCAGTTCTGAGTCTCGGAGCTGAAGCTGGGCTGGTCGATCTTCTGCCAACCGAGGCCCGGGGTCAGCATTACGGTGGGGAAAAACGCCGCAATCGCGAGGCGCCGTTGGGCGATCGCCGAACGCACCCCGGCCTGAGCCTGACGAACATCCGGACGTCGGGTCAGGAGATCGCCCGGCAAACTGGCTGGGATCGGCGGGATCCGCCCTACCATCGGCGCGGCGGTGATGCTGGCTGTCGGCTCAACATTGCGGCCCGCCAGGATCAGGATCGCCCGCTTTTGGACCTGCAACGCGGCATTCAGCGCAGCAACCTGGGCATTGGCCTGGGCCAAGTCTCCAGCGATCCGGTCCGGCTCGGTACTGGCGGCGAGCCCAATCTGGGCGCGCTTGGCGGCAACGTCGTAGAGCGATTGCTGGACCCGCAGGGTCTCACGCGCATCGGTCAATTGGATCGCCAGACCCTTGGCCTGGAACCAGGCGTCGGCGACCTGGGCGGCGACGGAAGCGCGGGCGGCCTCGTAGCCGAACCGACCACGATCCGCTTCGGCCTTGGCGGCACCGAAGACCATGATCCCGCGGATGACGGCATCGACTTCCCAGCTGACGTTGAAATTGGCCGAAGCTTGTTCTGAGGTACCACTGGTGGAGAAGCCAGGGATGTTAGCCAGCGTTCCGGACAGCTGCTCGGTCTCCGTGCGCTTCTTGGACACCGTCGCATCGCCCTGCGGCGTGTAGCGCAGCAGGTTGCTGGCGCCCTGGGCGCGAACTTCGGTCAGGCGCGAACGGGCGGTGCGGATGTCCGGATTGCGCACCAACGCCTGTTCGATCAGGCCGGTCAGTTCAGGATCTTCGAACGCCGTCCACCACGTGTCGAGCGCCAGTGCACCGGCGGGTGGCGCGGCCGGTGCCTCAAACGCTGCAGGCAGGGCGAGATCCGGTTGGCGCGACGCACAACCGGTCAGCATCGCAAGCGCGACGCCGGCCAAGACGAAGGATGTTTTTGAGTGGCGCGACATGGGTTCTTACGGCTGACGGCGATCTGTTGGACGAAATAAGCTTCTTTGCGCAACGACGTCCTCAATCGCCGCACAACCCCGATCCGTCGCCTCTGCAGAACCTCTTCGGGCCCTTACAATGCGGCGTGTGCCCGAAACTCTGTATACCGTAAAGTGTTTTTTGATGTACGTTCTGTAACACGATGACCAAGGACTTCACCGGCGCCGGCGATCCTCGCCGCAGCATCGCCCTGCTTTGGGGGCGCCATGAGCCTGGACGCCGGGGCCCAAAGGCGCGCCTGTCGCCGGAGGAGGTGATCCAGGCCGCCATTGCCCTGGCCGATGCCGAGGGGCTCAGCGCGCTTTCGATGCGGCGCGTCGCCCAGGCGGTCGGCGTCTCGCCAATGTCGCTCTACACCTATGTGCCATCGAAAGCTGAGTTACTGGACCTGATGTTCGACCGGGCGATCCGCGAGACCGCGGATCCGGACGAACGCCACCCTGACTGGCGCGCCAAACTGGCCTTTGTGGCACGAGAGCGCTGGGCCTTGACAGAACGGCACCCCTGGCTGCTGGACCTGGCGATGCATCGCCCGCCGCTCGGCCCCAACGTGCTACGGAACGCCGAGACGGTGATGAATGCCCTGGACGGTCTGGGCCTATCTCCGGATGAGATCGAGAACCTCGCGGAGTCGCTGCAATACTACATGATCGGCGCTCTGCAGTCGGCCCGTGCGGCCAGAGAGGTCGAGCAACTCAGCGGGATGACCGACGAGCAATGGATTACCATGGCCGAGCCCGCCCTGATCCAGCACCTGGACGCGACCAGCTTCCCGGTTCTCAGCCGGCTCATCTCGGCCCGTCGCGGTGCCCAGCGGCCTCTGGGTGACCCCGCCGCGCAGTTCGCGTTTGGGCTTGAGCGCGTGCTGGATGGCCTGGACGCTTTCATAAAGAGCCGCGCGCCCTGCTAGTCGCCGTCCGGCAAGCGGACTAGGGTCTCTCGATCTTCCCGCTCCACACGAGACCTGAATGAACAAGCTACTTCTCGGCGCAGCTATTTCCGCCGCCCTGAGCGGACCCGCCGTTGCCGCCATCGACGCCACGCGCATCCTGCAGGACATCAAGGTGCTGTCTTCCGACGCCTATGAGGGCCGAGGGCCTGCGACGCCCGGCGAGACCAAAACTGTCGCCTATCTGATCGCCCAGATGAAGGCTGCGGGCCTGCAGCCCGCCGGCGACCGGCTGAAGAGTGGCGCGCGCGCGTGGACACAGGACGTGCCGCTGGTGCGTTCGGTCACCAAGGGTCCGGTGGCAGTCAGCGTCAATCTGGCCGGACAGACCAAAACCTGGACGCAAGGAGCCGAGATCGCCATCCGCGCTACGCTGATCGGTAATGCTCTGACCGTGAAAGACGCGCCGGTGGTGTTCGTCGGCTATGGCGTCACCGCGCCGGAGCGGGGCTGGGACGATTTCAAGGGTATGGACCTGAAGGGCAAGGTGGCCCTGGTGCTGGT
>JAYTWT010000266.1:0-1536 GCA_043743295.1 Alphaproteobacteria bacterium
TGATGGACGCCGTCTTCCGGGCGCATCAGGCCGAGATCGGTGAGGTGCGGGTCGAGGTGAAAAAACGCGGCGCCGTCTCAACCGTCACCTATGGCTACAATCCCCTAGACGCGGTCGGCTGGCACGGCGACTTGGCGCCGGTGCGTCTGAACGTCGCCGACATCCGCCCAGTGGTCAGCCACCGCTATCACTTGCCGCCTTCGGTCCACTCGACCTTCGTCAGCGATCGGTTCGTGGTGTGCACCTTCGCGCCGCGCCCGTTTGAGACCGATCCGGGGGCACTGAAGGTGCCGTTCTTTCACAACAATGACGACTATGATGAGGTGCTATTCTACCACGCCGGTGACTTCTTCAGCCGCGACCATATCGAGGCGGGAATGATGACGTTCCACCCCTCCGGCTTCACCCATGGCCCGCACCCCAAGGCGCTGAAGAACATGCTGGTCCAGCCCAAGGCCGCGACGAATGAATACGCCGTGATGATCGACACCCGCGACCCGCTGGATGTGGGCGAAGCTGCCGGCTCAGTCGAGAACCTGGCCTATGTCGACAGCTGGAAGGCCGAATGAGCTTCCAGGCCGACCTCACTGCGGCGGCCGACGACGAGCTGGATCGTGCCATGACCCTAGGCTGGCGGGAACTATCGAGATTGACCCCCTGGGGCGATACCTTCGAGGGCTTCACCCCGGAAGGGCGCGACGTCTCCTTTGATCGGGCCTACATCTGGGATCGTGAAACAGGCGGTGACATTCGCGTCGAAGTGACCGTCTATGAGGTGCAAGACTACGAATCCGGTGTCAGGTTGACCCGGCTGATCACACAAGAAGCGTCTGGGGAGTAAGGCATGAAGTTGGCATCGTTGAAGGGGGGCCGCGATGGCCGCCTTGTGGTGGTCTCCAACGACCTTGCCTGGTACTCGCCCGCCGACCGCATTGCCTTCACACTGCAGGACGCCCTCGATGATTGGGACGTCTGCGAGCCGGAATTGCGCGGCTTGGCGGAGGGTCTGGAACATGGCTCGGTCCCCAAAGCCCGGTTCCATGAACATGAAGCGGCCAGCCCCCTGCCCCGCGCCTATCAGTGGGCCGACGGCTCGGCCTATGTGAACCATGTCGCCCTGGTGCGTCAGGCCCGCGCGGCGGATATGCCCGACAGCTTCTGGAGGGACCCTTTGATGTATCAGGGCGGATCGGACGGGTTCCTCGGCCCGCGCGACCCGATCCCGCTGGCGGACCCGGCCTGGGGCTGTGATCTGGAGGGCGAGATCGCGGTGATCGTCGGCGATGTGCCGCAAGGTGCTGATCGTAAGACTGCGCTGGCGGCGATCCGGCTGGTCCTGCTGTGCAACGACGTCTCGCTGCGCAATCTGATCCCGGGTGAACTGGCCAAGAACTTCGGATTCTTTCAGTCCAAGCCGTCCTCCGCCTTCTCCCCCGTGGCCGTAACGCCGGACGCCCTGCGCGGCTGGAAGGATGGCAAATTGCACGGCAAGCTGGAGGTGGAACTCAACGGCACGCCGCTGGGCGAGGCTGACGC
>JAYTWT010000267.1:0-12586 GCA_043743295.1 Alphaproteobacteria bacterium
GTAACGTTGTCGCCGACGATCCCATCGCCTTCAATCAGCACCTGAGCGCAAATGTTGCAATCACGGCCGATGACGGCACCCTTCAGAATCACTACGAATTGCCAGACACAGGTTCCGTTGCCTATTTGCGCTTCTGCTACGTCAGCAAGGGGGTGAATATGCATCTTAGTAGGAGACCTCTGCGATCAAAATTTCTGTCATTGATAGAGACTAGTGTGAGGCTGAAACAGCCGTACCTGAACTGGCCTTCTAGGTTTGGTGGATACTGCTTCCAAGGGTCTGACGTAACCCCCCTGAAACTCCTCCTGGAATAGTTAGAGTCCGCCCCAAGGACGGGACGGACGAATGAAGCGATCAAGGTTCACGGAAGAGCAGATCATCGGGATCCTGCGGGAGCAGGAGGCCGGCGTGCCGGTGCTGGATCTGTGCAGGAAGCACGGGCTCAGTTCGCCGACGTTCTACAAGTGGGAGGCCAAGTACGGTGGGCTGGACGTGTCGGAGGCCCGGCGGCTGAGGGCGCTGGAGACGAGAACGCCAAGCTGAAGCGGATGCTGGCGGACGCGATGCTGGACAACGTCGCGTTGAAAGACCTGCTTGGGAAAAAATGGTGACGCCCGCCGCGCATCGGGGGGCTGCGGCGTATCTGCAGTCGACCTACGGGATGAGCGAGCGGCGAGCGTGCCGGTTGATCGGGTCGGACCGGACGAGCGTGCGCTACCAGGCCCCGCGGCCGGACGACGGCCATTTGCGCGAACGGCTGAAAGCCTTGGCCCACGAGCGACGACGCTTCGGCTATCGCCGCCTGCATGTGCTGCTGCGGCGCGAGGGCCAGGTGTTGAACAGGAAGCGGGTCCAGCGGATCTACCGTGAGGAGCGGCTGAAGGTGCGCCGCCGCCGCGGTCGCAAGCGCGCCATGGGCACGCGCCGCCCGATCGAGATCCCGCTGGCGGCCAACCAGCGCTGGAGCCTGGACTTCGTCTCCGACCAGATGACGGATGGGCGGCGCTTCCGCATCCTGACCGTGATCGACAACTGCACGCGCAAGTGCCTGGCGCTGGTGGCGGATACCTCGCTCTCGGGATGCAGGGTCGCCCGGGAACTCGACGCCATCATCGCCCAGCGCGGCCGCCCTGACATGATCGTCAGCGACAACGGCACGGAACTGACCTCCAATGCCATCCTCGGCTGGGCCGACGAGTCCGGCGTCGGCTGGGACTACATCGCGCCGGGCAAGCCGCAGCAGAACGGCTTCAACGAGAGCTTCAACGGCCGGCTGCGGGACGAGCTGCTGAACGAGACGCTCTTCCGCTCGCTGCCCCACGCCCGCGCCGTGCTGGAGACCTGGCGGCGCGACTACAACGAAGCCCGGCCACACTCGAAGCCCGGCTGGATGACGCCAAGGGACTACGCCCGAGCTCTATCCGGAGACGCCGGCCGGCACGCTGCGAACCCTGACCTCTCCGCGCGCCGGCCTCTTGCAACACCAGCCGACCAAGGCTCAGATCAACCTAGGACGCTCGTTATGGCTGGATGAGAAATGGGGGCCACGTCAGGTCAGTTCCCCCCTCAAGGCCTCCAGCGCCACCTTGGCCTTGAAATCAGCCGAGTACCGCTTCCGCTTCCCAGTCATAAAGTCCGCCCTTCAAAAAGGTCGAACCTACCTTAGCCAACTGTCAGAATTTCCGGCGCCGCCTCAACCTGCCACCCCGCACACCGCTGCGATCACATGTTCCGCCTCTGCTTGCGTTAGATGCGGCCCCATCGGCAAGCTTAGCACCTCGCTTGCCATGTCACGCGCCAGCGGCAGCGCATCCGGCGCAATCGCCAGGTTGGCATAAGCCGCCTGCATATGCGGCGGGATTGGATAATGGATAAGCGTGCCGATCCCGGCCTCTGCCAGCCGCGCCTGCAAGCCAGCCCTGTCGCTCGTACGAACTACGTAAAGATGCCAGGCGGGCTCCGCCCAATCGGGTAAATGAGGCAAGATCAGGCCAGATTCCTTCAAGCCCTCGCTGTATGCGGCAGCCACGGCACGGCGGCGATCGGTCCAGTTGTCCAGCACCTCGAGTTTCACCCGCAGGATAGCCGCTTGAATTGGATCGAGGCGCGAGTTCACACCCTGCGCCTCATTCACATATTTCTGCCGCGAACCGTAGTTACGCAATAGCGCAACACGCTCAGCCAAGGCTGCGTCGTTTGTGGTCACGGCCCCGGCATCGCCAAGCGCGCCGAGGTTTTTGCCCGGATAGAAGCTCCAGCACACGATATCGCCGTGCGCCCCAATGCGCCGTCCCTTGTAGCGCGCACCGTGCGCCTGTGCGGCGTCCTCGACCACGCGCAGGCCGTGACGGCGGGCGATGTCGAGGATCGGGTCGAGATCGGCGGGCTGGCCATAGAGGTGGACCGGCAAGATCGCGCGGGTGCGCTGTGTGATTGCAGTCTCGATCCGCGTGGGGTCGATGTTGTGGGTTGCAGGGTCAGGCTCGACTGGGACCGGGGTGGCCCCCACGCCCGAAACCGCCAACCAGGTAGCGATGTAAGTATTAGAGGGAACGATCACCTCGTCTCCCGGCCCGATGTCCAGCGCGCGCAAGGCAAGGATCAGCGCATCCAGACCATTTGCAAGGCCTACCGCGTGTTTTGCCTCGCAATAGGCGGCCCAGTCTGCTTCGAACGCCTCAACCTCGGGACCCAGAATGTACCAGCCGGAGCCGAGCACACGATGCACGGCGGCGTCGATTTCCGGCTTCTGTTCACGGTAGGCGGCCCCGAGATCGAGAAATGGAATTTTCATGTTTACCGCTTTTCCAGTTCTGCAAGGAAGTCGTCGTACGTCCGCAGGTAGTCCTCTGCCTCATAGGTTCTGGAGGCAAAGACGAGCAGCACAGCGTCTGGGCTGTAGCGATACTGCGTTCCCCAAATCATTTCCGGCATGAACACACCCATGTCAGGGCGGTCGAGAGTGACTTCACAGCGGTTCTTTCCATCATCGAGCAGCACACGACACGATCCGTGCAGGCAAATCAGGAACTGCTGGCATTGCTTGTGCGCGTGCTCGCCCCGCAATTCCATGGAAGGAACATCAAATACGACAAAGTATCTGGCCGGGGGAAAAGGCACCTCGGTCGGCACTTCGCCGACGGTCAGTGCACCCCGAGCATCGATGATCCGCCGCATGAGAAACAGTGCAGATTTGCCAACACTCAGTTCGACCTTGGACGGTCGCGACAGGTGGCCCAAGGCATGGATATCGATGTGCTTGACGTAGGGCTTCCGAAGGGCCTCATCGCCGTCAAGATAGCCGACGACCTGAGCCGGGTTGCCTTCGACAATGGCATTTGGCGGTACAGAACGAAGGGCGACCGATCCGGCCCTAACCCAAGCGCCTTGTCCAATCGTCACATCAGGCCCGATGACGGCAGCGGCATCGAGCCTCGCATTCTGGCGAAGGATAATCCCGTCGCCGGCAAGAACGACCCTGGGGCCGAGTGTCACCCCTTCCGCAATCTGCGCGCTTGCAGGGATGATGCAGTCGACGGCGTGGTTGGTCATCCTGCACGCTCCTCGTCAAGGATCGCCATATAACCAGCGCGGTCGGCGGAAAAGCGTTCGCGTGGGTAGGTGAAATAGATGTCGCTGTCGTCACTGCGCGTTTCGGTCGCGCCGAACCGACGATGGAACGTTAGCGTTTTCTCGTTGTCCAACCGAACATCGAAATCGGCCGTCTTGCGTCCAAGCCTGTCGAATCCGATCGTATAGATCAGAAGCGCACTCTCCAGCGCCGCTTTGCGCGGCTTGTTTTCATCAAGGATCCAACTGCCCCAAGTGAAACCTTCGGCCTCGATATCGTAAAGCCGCACGGTACCACAGCGTACGCCGTCTCTGCGCTCGATCACATAGTAAAGCTCACGTAGGCCAGCCTCGCGTACTTTGTATGCATCGATCCATCGACGTTGGTCCTGGGCCGTGCCGCGCACCTCTGACAAGTGAATGTTGTAGGCGGGATCGGTGCGCAGGCCAAAGACATAGTCCGCATCTTCGGGCTGGATCAAGCGTAAGGTCAGGTTAGGGCCTTCGACACGGGACAGGTTTTCGACAACCATCACAGCCTCATACTTCTGGTAAGACGAACAAAGGGGCGGAGCTATCCCCACGGACGGTGGCAGTCATTATTACAGAGAAGGGCTGCAGCAGCCTGACGGACTGGGATGTACCAATGCCCGCCCTAGTTTGACCAGAGCCTGACGAATAGAACTTCGCGGCGAGGGAGCGTGCCGCCGAAAATTACATCGAGGACCCCGCGTGTTCGTATCGTTAGATCCACGCTACCTCCTCGGTAAGCGGTTGATTCCCATCACATCAGAGATGCCCTGATACCAAGGGCTCCGCAAAGAAACTACGCAAAACAGCCCGGCTTTGTCGGACATAAAAGGAGGTGCTGTGGGGTGGCGCCGGATCTCCACACAGTTTGGCGGCCTGGCTAGATAGTGTGTACGAAGTGCCTGACCCACAGTCGTATTGATACGATGAGGATGAAGCCGAGGAAGCTGTCGGCGGTCTTGTCGTATCGGGTGGCCAGTCTGCGGCTGTGCTTGAGCTTTGAGAAGCAGCGCTCGACGAGATTTCTCAGGGCGTAGATATTTCCATCGATGACCGGCTGGATTTTGCGGTTTCGCTTGGCCGGGATGACGGCGGCGATGCCGCGATCCTTCAGATCTGCGAGGATGAAGTCGGCGTCATATCCCTTGTCGGCGAGCAGGACGCAGGGCCGCGGGCCGGGCTCGTCCATGACCGGCGCATAGCCCTTTACGTCGGAGATCTGCCCGCCGCTCAGCGTGACCGCGACAAGGAGGCCCAGAGCGTTGCTGCGGAGATGGATCTTGGTCTAGAAGCCACCTCGAGAGCGCTCAAGCCCCTGATCCGGATCCGGATCCCCTTTTTTGGCGCGGAGGCGGCGTGCTGATGAGCGCTGATGATGGTGGAATCGATCATCTGGACACTGTCCTGGCCTTGCCCGCTCCGGTTCAGTGCCTCCAGCATCACGTCCCAGACCCCCGCCAAGGTCCAGCTACGGAACCGGCGATAAACCGAGCCCCATTTGCCGAAGTGGTCGTGCAGATCCCGCCAGGCCGTTCCCGTCCGGGCGATCCAGAACACGCCGTCTAGCACCAACCGGTGATCGCGCGGCCGCCGGCCACGTCGCGGCCCCGTCTCGATCACGAACGGCGCAAAGAACGCCCACTCCTCTTCCGACATCAATCCTCGAACCAGGGCCGCTCCCCCAAAGCGAAGCTTTGTATCATCGATCACATGATTTGGGAAGCCACTTTGTACACACTACCGACAACAACGCTCGACCGCAGTAATCGATCGGATACCAAACCCCTGCGGCCTACGCCGCGCAACTGAAAGCAACAGGCCGACCCGCTGCGCAATGTGGAAACTCCACGGCTCGGCCTATTGTTCACACCGCGCCGGATGGCGTGGTCACCGAAGCCGAGCCTCTGGTCCAGGCGGGATGAAAGATAAGGGGCAGGTCACTCCGCCTGGGCAAGGATTTCGAGGCCACCCCCGGAAGCCCCATCGCCTCGGTCGTCGTTGCCCACATCCGCCGCCTCAAACGCCGACTCGTCCGACCGTGATCGCGACGCAGGGACTGATATCTCAGACTCTAAAAGGCATTGAGAACGATTCCAATCGCGCGCGCCCTCTCCAGTCGAAGCTGATCGGCCAAGACTTTCACATCGGAAACCAAGGTCCGGTTTTTGCGCGCGACGATCAGGCCGAAGCCCGAGATCGTCGCGATCCTCAATCCGTCCGCGCAGCTATTCGCGGGCGGCGTATCGATGATCGTCATGTCATAGTCACGGACGCACGTATTGATAATATGAGGAAATTTTTCACTGGCGAGCAACTCATGAGCCGCTGCATCGGGGAGCCCCGCACCAAGCACGTCAAGGTTCGGTAGGATATTCTCGTCTGTGAATTCCGAGATGCTGTCGGCGAATGACGATAGGCAGGCGTATAGACCACCTCCAGCCAGCGGCGGACTGAAATAGGTGTGCACCGAAGGCGATCTCAGATCGCCGTCTACCAGCAGGGTCTTGACGCCGATTTGGGCAAGCGCGATCGCCAAATTTACAGCCACAAACGTCGACCCCACCTCCGGCGTCGGTCCGCAGATGGCGAGCGCGCGGCGACCAAGTTGCAGGTGCTGCGACTGGATTCTCGTTCGCAGAACGCGAATGGCCTCAGCGGCCGCGCCATCTGGTTCCGTTAGTAGGACACGTCGATCAACCTGATTGGAGCGTCCTGCGGGGACCAGAGCGTTGAGCATTTCAGCACTCTCGCGCGTTTTTGTCGATCCGGAACGCACCATTATGTACCTACTCTCGCCGCAGCGGAGTTGCTGCGAGTCACCCGCTTGGTGCGGGCCGGTCGCGCCGCCGTCGCAGATCCAACCACGGCCAGGCAGTTCAGGTTCTTGTCGAACTCAAGATCCTCAAAGCCGCGAACGCGACGATTTAATAGCTCGATCAAGACGGCAAGCACGAGGCCAAGCCCGCCTCCAAGCGCCAATGAACCAATCAGAATCAGGGGCTTGTTTGGAAAGGCCGGCGTGATCGGCGTCACTACAACGCCGACCGGTGACATGCCACTATCCGCCACACCGGCTTCCAGAGTCAGTTCTGCGGCGCGGGCGGCCGTCGCCTGATACTGTTCGCGGCGCAAATCTACTTCTGATTGCAACTGCCGCAACCGCTCGATCTTGTCGCGTTGGGCAATGACGACAGACTTCTGCTGCTCGAGGGCGCGTGAAACTTCACCAATCACAGCCGACGCGCTAGGACCTGCTCGCGCTGCAGCCTCTTCCTGAACGACAATAGCAGCAACCAAGGCCCGCTGCGTGCGCAATTGTTGCATCTGGGGGTGGTTCGGGCCGAGCTTATCGCCATTCTGAGCGACCTGGGCATCGATTTGCGCCAGTTGCAGCTTGGAACCCGAGGAGATCGTAACTGGTGCGGAAAGCGCCGCTGCGGGCGCGTTGGCGGCCTGGTTGACCAATGCAGCCAGCCGGGCGCTGTCAGTGTCTTGTTGGGAGCCGGCCTTATCGCCCTGCATTACAATCCCATTAGCACGTTCAAAGTTTGCGGTAGCGAGTTGCGCTTCCTCGGCTCGCTGCCGCGCCAGATCGGCCTGGGATGCATACCATCTGGCATTTCGAGTCGCCTCGTCGCGGCGATTCGCTAACGTGTAATCGATAAACGACTCTCGGAGTGCCTCGGCACCGTTTTTGGCCTCAACCGGAGATGTTGAACTGAAGGTGATGTCGAAGATTGTGCCCGATCCAAGCCCGGCCTTCGTGCGTTCACCGACCTGCTGCGCGAGCCATCGACGAAAATCACGCGTGTCGGTGTTAGGCCTAGCTTGATAACGTGCAATTAACCCCGGATCACTGAGCCAACCGAGGCGATCCACGACCGACGCCGTCACCTGGTAGTCCTTGATCATTTCCTGCTGCGTCTGGACGTAGGTTCCAAAGCTCGCGAGATTACCGGTAGCGCCAGTCACTTGGTCCGGCTTCAGAATATTCATCATTACATGGGCTGTCGCCTCGTAGCGTGGAGGTACGATCAAGGTAACGGCAAACCCGCCTAGGAAGGTGAAGACGGTACAGGACGCGATTATCAACCATCGCGCCCAGATAATTCGAAGAAACTGGATTATGCTCATGTCTTGTCCAATGCCCGGCTAGAACAGCCGCTCGCCTACTTTAACAATGTCGCCAGCCTTGACCGGGTCCTCCAATTTGACCTTCTTCAGCGACTTTCCGTCGCGCACAACTTTTAGCTTCTTTTCGTTGCCGTTTTCCGTAACGCCCCCACCCTTTGCGAGCGCCATTCGAAACGTAACTCCGTTCATGAGAGGGTAGCTACCGGGCGAGTTCACTTGGCCAGAAATATAGAAGAGTTCACTAACGGCAGCCGGAATGAAGATTTTGTCTCCGCTTTGCACCGGTGGATCGTCATCGACGCTGCCTGCGGCTAATTTTGCGACATAATAGCGTTTGGGTTCCGTCGCACCGGACTTGGTCAGCAAGATGTAATCCGCTGCATCTCCGGAGGTACCGCCAACACGCGCGAGAACCTCAGAGAGGCGGTAGTTGCGATCAAGAGGAAGCAGTCCCGGAGAGCCGACATTTCCGAGAACGGTTACGTATCGACTTGAGATACTGGCGACTTCGGCACGGACGATCGGATCCCCATAAAAACCGCCTTTGATCAGCGCTTGCCTCACATCGTCTGACAACTCGATAACTGTTCGCTCGGCGGCTTGAATTTTGCCGATTAGCGGCAGAAGGATCGTGCCATCAGTGCTCACCCGCGCTCTCGAGCCGAAGTCAGCGCGGCCCACTAGGCTGACTTCAACGACGTCGCCAAATCCCAGGAGATAAGAGCTGTCGACCGGCGCGACCTGCGTCGTACCAGATGCCGCCATGGCCGGCTTCGAGGCCTCGGCCTGCCCCGCGCCGCCCGGCACCGGCTGCGCGATGGCAGATGGCCCGATGGGGATCGCACCAAAGAACAGCACCGCGACCAATCGACTCGAAATATGGGTCCGCTTCATCGCAATTGCCCTTTAGAACTGAGTTGTAAGGCCAAGGGTTACGTTGTTGGATTGAAAATCATAAAGCGACACATCGGCATCACGCTCGGTGCGCGAGCCCGATAGCGTCAATTGAATGTTTCGACCGACCCTCAGTGCACCACCGACGTTGGCCGTGACCTGTTTGCTTTCGCGAAGTTGCATTGGCGAAACGATACCGCCACGATATTGATCGCGAGCCCCCTGGACGGACGCGTTCAAAGAAATTCTCTGAGAAATTCTATAGTTGGAAGAAAATGTGAGTGACTGAGCGCGCAAGTATCTGGTCGTAGAGAAAACCGAAGCTTGGTTGCTAAGATCGTAGTCGAGTTTCAATTGAATTCTCGAACTGACTTTGTAGCTCAACCCTGCACTTGCGCTTACGCCTGTGCTTCTGATATCTACCGATTCGAGTCTGGTGGCCAGAACTGCAGCAGTTCCGCTCAGCCGATTTCCGATCTTCCGCGCGTACTGAATCCCTGCGGAGTATTGTTCAAAGTCGGGATTGAGCGGCAATGCCGGCAGAGCCGTCGTCGTAACGGCGTTTGAGTATGCAACCTTCGAATACTGCCCTATCAGACTTAGGTCACCGAGGGTTGCATTCCGATATCCGATGGAGACAGAGCCGCTCTTTGAGTTCGAGTCTACAAAGCCGGGTCTATTGACATCGTTCTGAAGCTTTCCGATCGCACCCTGGACCGAACCAAACAAGGCCCCGCGCCCACAGTTGATGGAAACAGTACCGAGGGGCTGGTTAGTGATGTTGGTCACAACCGGTGTAGTCAGGTTTTCGATTACCGGGAGGGCCAGGTCGTCGATCAGGGACTGACGGCGAGCATAGCTCGCGCCGATCAGCCCACTGCAGGGACCTAGCTGCGTGCCGACCCCAGCAGAAACCAGGTAATCCTCGCCATCCAAAATCTGATTGCGTGCATGCCGGCGCGCGTCCGCAGCAGCGGTGAGAAAGGCGGTGTTACGGCCGGATAGAAGCCGGAATTTTAGCGTTGCGCCCGCAACATAAGTTACGTCGTTTGGTTCAATGCGGCGGATCGCGGCAAGGGTTTTATCTCCGCCAGAAACATTGGTGGCGTACCCCACGCTCGTGCGAACGTCCGCAGCGAAGCGCTTCGCGCTCGCTGGAGGCGTAATTGAAGGTACTGTGGCCTGGGCATTCGCATCGCTCGGCAGACACAGCGAACAAGCCATCGCGAACGGTACGGCAACAATCCCAGACCCGCGCAAACCTACAGACAATCGAGTTCGCCGAGTCTCACTGCGTGGACTACGACCGAAACCATCCGCTGCCGAACCAGAAACCATCGATTTACGGGCCGCGTACATACCTAGTTCGACTTGGCGGGAACCGCAGGGGCTGCGGGTGCCTGTGCCGGCGCTTTGGCCGGTGCCTTCGGCTTAGCGGGTTCGAAGGCCGCAGCATATTGCACATCTTTCAAGCCCGCCCGAACAACCGACCCAAACTGGCGCTGCACAGATTCCTGCGTGCGGGTTTGCAGCATATAGTTCGTCGCATGCTGAACCGCGAGGTTGTTTGGAACGGGATCGCTGCGCATGGATGCAATTGTACCGACCATGACAATGTTGTTCTGCGGCAACACAAACACTTCGCCAGGTTTCAGCTTCAGCAATTGCTCAACCAATCGCGGGTCCAGCCTGAAAGCGTCCAGCTCGCCTGAGCCGTTGCTGAATGCCAATTTTCGCGCCGTCAACAGTGCGCGCACCTCATCAAGCGTATTCAATGGCTGTAGCGCCGCTGCGAGCGTAGGATCATTTGGGGCCGCAAACTGCACCCCATCCACCAACAGGCGCTTGCGGGCCCCGTACAGGTCGGGGTGCTCGGCGATGAATTTGTTGACCTCGTCCGCACTGGGCTTCGGCACGGCCTTTACCAATTGCTCCTGCCAAGAGCGCACAAGCAAAGCTTCATTTGTCCGCTCGCGCAGTCGCGCAAATTCGGGTGTTTTGTCGAGCTTCCTCTCTTCTGCAGCCTTGACCAACAATTTGCGCTGGATGATCGAGTTCAGCGCCTGCTGCTCGGCCGCCTTGCGAACCTGCGTGTTGGGCGCTTTGAAATTGCCGAGTTCACTCTGCAGGTCGAGGACGGTGACCTCATCCTTGCCGACCTTTGCAACCACTTGGCCTTTGGGTTTTCCGCCATTGCCGCATGATGCAACACTGATCGACGCGATGGCGACCAGCGCGATGGCTAGTTTCGAGTTCATTCAGAATATCCCCTGTTGACCTGCGCAGGACACCGAGCAGGCTACACGCAATTTGCCTCTAGAGCACCACAACGGTCAAAACTCGAATCCTGTCCGCGCTTCGACACCGACGAACTGGCAGCGTCAGTGAGGTTGCCCTCAGATAGTGATCCTTTGATGGCAACGTAAAGGGCAGTCTGTTTCCAAAACCTTTAGCCTATCCCCAATTGCAGATTGCGGCCTTCGGAGGGGAGGCTCCAGCCGAGTCTCGTTAGAGCCACGACCCCATCGCGACATCCATTGAGATAGATTAAGCCCTCTGTAAGGAGAACCCATCATTCTATCCGTTCAGCGCTCGCCCACCTCGGGCGATTTGAATCCAAGCCCTCAGCCCCGTTTGCACGATGTCAATGATCTCCCGAGCAACCGCAGTGCAGGCGCTCGCGTCGGCATGGCCCACCGCAAGAACGGCGGCGATGTCTGCGGGCCGATGGACCCTTGAGTACGCACCGGTGTTTGGGGGTCGTGCGCGACGTCACCGAAACAGCGTTGTCATCGGCCCCTACGCTCGCCCACGGAAACTCCTAAGCACCCTGTTTTGGATTTCGGTGGTGCCGGTCGGCCTCCTGCTCTGCCTGATCTACGGCTTCTATTTCGGGCTGACCGCGCCGTATCTAATGGTGCCATTCCTGGTTCCGATCGGCCTCTTGACGGCTCTTACCATCTGGGCACTGCCCGATCAGAGGACCGCTCCAACGCTCGGCATCGAATTTCTGATCGCGGCCTTCATCATTAGCAAGATCGTCTGGCCGAACTACCTCGCGATATCGCTACCTGGCCTTCCTTGGATATCTATCCTCAGAATAATTGGATTGCCTCTTGCTGCATTTTTTCTGATCAGCCTGTCGGTGTCGAAATTATTCCGGCGTTATACATTCGAAAGCGTTACATCCATAAGACCACTCTGGATCTGCGCGGTCGGATTTTCAATGGTCCAGATTTTGACTATATTCATCTCGAAATCGCCAATTGCAGCTGCCCAAGTCACGTTTGATCAACACGTGAATTTTACGATGACCCTCGCTATTGGTTGCATAATTTTTAGAAAAGAAACATTTATTGAAAGATATATGACTCTTCTATGTGCCTTATCGATATTCGTTATTTTACTTACATTCATCGAATTTAGGGAAGAGCACATAATTTGGGTTAGCCATATTCCTAATTTTTTAAGACCGAATTCTCCATCTGTAGATGTTACTCTAACACCTAGCTATAGATTATATGTTAATCTATACCGTGCGAAGGCGACGTTTTCAACGCCACTATCACTAGCTGAATTTATTGCTTTAATCGTTCCTTTTTTTATATACTTCGCACTTTCTGGGGTAAAGGCATTTACTCGCGCCTTCTGTATATTGATGGTACCGTTGACATTTGTTGCAGTGCGGATGACGGATGCCAGACTAGGGGTGGTTGGGGTCTTTGGCTCCGTGCTGATGTATGGTCTCATCTGGAGTTACGCGCGGTGGCGGGCACGCCCTCGCGATCTTTTTGCAGCGGCGACCGTCTACGCCTACCCAGTTGTATTCTTGACCGCTGTTGGGGCCATCTTTGCAAGCACGCGACTGAGCAACATGGTGTTTGGAGGCGGCGCGCAGGCTGGAAGCACTCAGGCTCGATCTACCCAGTTGGACATGGCGGCAGGAAGCTTCTGGCGT
>JAYTWT010000268.1:0-6721 GCA_043743295.1 Alphaproteobacteria bacterium
GCGAACGGCGCGGATTTCGCGCCTGAGTTCCTGCGCGCTTCGCTGAAAGTTGTCGCCTAACCACTCGTTGCAGCGGACAGCCGAAAGCCGTGCTTCGACCTGCCACTGAACCAAGATGCTGGTGCTTCAAAGGAATTTATAAGGAAGTGGTCGTGCCGTGAAAGCGGTCAATCCTTGCCTACCCCACCCGCTCAGCCCGCCACCCCTCGCCCCGCATCGCTTCGAGAATCTCCTCGACGTGCTCCGCCCCGCGCGTGTGCACCACCACCTCGATCTGCACCCGCTCGACCGACAGCGTGGTGAACGTGCGCTGGTGGCGCACCTGCTCGATGTTGGCGCCCAGCCGGGCCAGCAGCTCGGCCAGCGCGCCGGGAACGTCGCGCACGTCGCAGCGCAGCCGCGCCAGGCGCCCCGAGCGCGCCATGCCGCGCTCGATGATCTCGGCCAGCACCAGCGGCTCGATGTTGCCGCCGCACAGCACCAGCCCGACGTTGCGGCCGGCGAAATGCTCGCGGTGCTTCGTCAGCGCCGCCAGGCCGGCCGCGCCGGCCCCTTCGACCACCGTCTTCTCGATCTCCAGCAGCGTCAGGATGGCGTGCTCGATGTCGTCCTCGCCGACCAGCAGCACCTCGTCGACATGCTCGCGGATCAGCGGCAGCGTCAGCGCGCCCGGCGACTGCACGCCGATGCCGTCGGCGATGGTGGCCAGCGGGCCGGGCGCCACGGCGCCGCGCTCGGCGCCGTAAAGCGCGTTCCACACTGCCGGGAAACGCTCGGTCTGCACGCCGACGATCCGGATGCCGGGATTCACGGCGCGCGCCGCGGTCGCCATGCCGGCGATCAGCCCGCCGCCGCCGATGGGGATCGGTAGCATCTCTAGATCTGGCACATCCTCCAACATCTCCAGCGCCACCGTGCCTTGGCCGGCCATGACGTCGACGTCGTTGAAGGGATGAACATAGGTCAGCTCGCGCTCGGCACACAGGCGATCCGCCGTCGCCGCCGCCTCATCGAAACCATCGCCGTCGATCACCACCTCGGCCCCGTGGGCGCGGGTCTGCTGGACCTTCATGAACGGCGTGGCTTTGGGCATGACGATGGTGACGGGGATGCCCAAGCGTGCGGCGTGATAGGCCAAACCCTGGCTGTGGTTCCCCGCCGAGGCGGCGATGACCCCGCGTTTGCGCACGTTCTCGCCCAACTGGAGCAGCTTATTCAGTGCGCCGCGTTCTTTGTAGGCCGCTGTGAACTGCTGGTTCTCGAACTTGACCCACACTTCGGCGCCGGTGATCTCCGAAAGGGTGCGCGAGTGGCGGCAGGGCGTGCGTTCAATATGCCCCTTCACCCGCTCATGGGCGGCGAGGATATCAGCAAAAGCGAGGGTCATAGGAAAGCCAGGGTCCGCAAAGTCGCGCAACCTAGCGATGGCAAGGCCTCGGGGCAACGGCGGGTGCGGGTTCGTGCGCGGGGCGCAATGGGAGCCGAGCTCAACTTCGTTGTAAACTAACTGGACTTAGTTTACTTAGTTCACATGCGAACGATCAACATCCATGAAGCTAAAACCCATCTGTCGCGCCTAGTCGAGGATGCGGCACACGGTGAGCCGTTTATCATCGCCAAGGCCGGAAAGCCGATGGTCAAGGTGGTCCCGCTGACATCGGTTCAGGAAACAGGTGCGCGAAGACTGGGATTCCTGCGTGGTCAATTCACCGTTCCGGATGATTTCGACACCATGTTCGCAGAAGAGATCGCCGACATGTTCGAGGGGAAAGAGTGAGAATACTGCTCGACACCCATCTGTTGCTCTGGAGTTCAATCGATCCTGAGCGATTGTCCAGGGCCGCTGACGAGATGATTGCCGCAGTCACCAACACTCCGATCTTCAGCATCGTCAGCATCTGGGAGGTTGCGATAAAGCGACGGCTCAATCGCCCTGACTTCGATGTGGATCCCAGGCGATTTCGCGATGCGCTGCTCGCCAACGGCTACGAAGAACTGCCGATCACCGCTGAGCATACGTTCGCAACCGCGCTGTTGCCCCTGCTGCATCGCGATCCCTTCGACCGGATGCTGGTGGCTCAGGCTGCAAGTGAAGGCGTGCTGCTGCTGACCGCCGATGCGCAGGTCGCGGCCTATCCGGGTCCTGTCCGACAGGTCTGACGATCAGGCTGGATCAAACTCCGACACCAGATGCCCGGGCGCCACTTCCAACAGCTGCGGCGGAGGACCGACGTCGCGACGGGAGGGCAGGAATCGAAACGCGGCCCGTGGGTCCATGGGGCTGGGCGGCTCGCCGGTGAGCTTCAGGCGCTTGCGGGTCCGCTCAACCGCCGGGTCGGGGATCGGTGCGGCGGACAGCAGGGCTTGTGTGTACGGATGCTGCGGGGCCCGCCAGATCGTGTCGCGGTCGGCCAACTCCATGACCCGGCCCATGTAGAGCACCAGCACCCGGTGGCTGATCTCGCGCACGACGGCCAAGTCGTGACTGATGAAGATCATCGCCAGTCCCATCTCGGCTTGCAGCTGGATCAACAGGTCGATGATCTGGGCGCGGATCGAGACATCGAGGGCCGAGACTGCCTCGTCGCAAATCACCAGTTTCGGCTTCAGGATCATGGCGCGGGCAATGCCCACCCGCTGGTTCTGGCCGCCTGAGAGCTCATGCGGATAGCGGTTGATCAGGGCCGGATCGAGTTCGACCTTCAGCATCATCGTCTGGACCTCCACCTGCCGAGCGGCCCGGTTCAGGTCTGGACGGAACGCGTTTAGCGGCTCTGCGATGGAATCGCCGACGGTCATGCGGGGATCCAGGCTAGCCAGAGGGTCCTGGAAAACGATCTGAAGATCCTTCCGCGCCGCGCGCATGGCCTCTCGGTCGGCGGTCAGCAGGTCGCGGCCCATTAAAGTCACGGCACCAGAGGTAGCGGGCAGCAGGTTGAGGACGGCTCGCGCCAGCGTGGACTTGCCCGACCCGCTTTCGCCGACGATGCCCAAGGTCTCGCCCTCGCGGACCGCAAACGACACCCCGTCGACGGCGCGCAGCAGCACGGGTTTGCCGAACAGGCCCTCGCGGATCGGGAAGTGCACCTTCACGTCGCGGCCCTCGGCGACGATAGGCGCGTCCTTGGCCAAGACGCTAATCTGCGGGCGACCACCTCGGTCGGCGCGGTCGAGCCGGGGGATCGCAGCCAGCAGGGCACGGGTGTAATCGGTCTGCGGTTTTTGGAAGATGTCCTCGACGGTCCCGGCCTCGACGTAGGCACCGCTCTTCATCACGCAGACGCGGTCGGCCAGGCGCGCGATCACGCCCATGTCGTGAGTGATCAGAGCCATAGCCGCGCCGGTTTCGCGCTGAAGCTCGGCCATCAGGTCGAGAATTTCAGCCTGAACCGTGACGTCCAGTGCGGTGGTTGGTTCATCGGCGATCAGCAGCTCGGGACCCGGTGCCATCGCGGCGGCGATCATCACCCGCTGGCGCATACCGCCGGAGAGCTCGTGCGGATACTGGCGCATGCGCTGCGCTGCATTGGGAATGCGCACATTGTCCAGCCACTCGCGGGCTCTGGCTTCGGCATCCCGTTGGCTGAGCCCCAAGTGCAAGCGAAGGGGCTCGGCGATCTGTTCGCCGATACGCACGTGCGGGGTCAGCGCGGTCAGCGGATCCTGGAAGATCATGGTCATCTTCGAGCCGCGCACCCGGTTGAGCGCCTTGGGCTTCAGGCCCAGGAGTTCGGTCCCCTGCAAGACAGCCGACCCGCCGGCGCGACCGTTTCCGGTCAGCAGGCCCATGATCGCCATGAAGGTCTGGCTCTTGCCCGATCCACTCTCGCCGACCACGCCTAGGGTCTCGCCCCGGCGGATGGTCAGCGAGACGCCGCGCACCGCGTTGACCTCGCCGTCGTGGGTGGAGAAATCGACTGTCAGGTCTTTGATCGTCAGAACGTCGGCCAACGGTGCCTCGCAAGTGGGACTTGGAGAATAGTAGGCGGCAATTCAGCCAATTTGAAACCCGCGATGCGTGCGTCTGGCGCTATGATGGACCTCGTGTCCAATTCCGCGCCCCTTCGCCCCGCTTTGTTCCTGGATCGGGACGGCGTGCTTAATGAGGACCAAGGCTATGTCCACCGTTGGGAGGACTTCCGCTGGATCGTTGGGGCACGTGAGGCGGTTGCGGCATTCAACCGGGCCGGCTGGCTAGTGATCGTGGTGACCAACCAGTCCGGGGTAGGTCGGGGCTACTATTCCGAAGCCGCCGTCCATGCCCTGCACGCTCAGATGCAGGCCGATCTGGCGAAGGCTGGCGCGCATATCGACGCCTTCTATCTGGCACCCCAGCACCCCGAGGCGGCTGACCTCGCCTATCGACATCCCGATCCGCCACTACGCAAGCCCAATCCGGGCATGATCCTGAAGGCGCTGGCCGACTGGCCCATCGACCAGCCAGCCTCGTTTTTGGTCGGCGATAAACTCTCGGACCTGGAAGCGGCGTCTCGCGCGGGCATCCGAGGCCGACTGTTCACTGGCGGGGACTTGCTGGCTTTCTTGATCGCGCAGGATCTGTTGCCTTTCGAGCGCTAGGACGGCTCCGGCACAGCTGACAGCTTGGCTGATCGCGCCAACTGCTGTTCGCGCAGGGTGATGAAGAGGGTCGAGGCGACCACGATCCCCGCGCCGGCCAAGGTCCATAAGGTTGGAACCTCGTGGAAGAGGAAGAACCCTGCCGCCGCGCTGAAGACCAGCCGCGTATAGTCGATAGGGGCCATCGCCGCAGCGTCACCTGCCTGCATCCCGTTGATGTAACAGGCCTGGGTCGCCGTTCCGATCACGCCCATCAGGCAGAGCAGCGCCAGGTCACCCGGCTCGGGCCAACGCCAAGTCAGGACAGCGCCGGGGATCGCGAAGATCAGCCCTAGGGTCGCTGCCCAGACCAGGAGGACGATGGGTGCATGGTCGCGGGTCATCACCTTCATGCCGGTGATCGTCATGGCGAACAGAAACGATGACGCCAGCATAGCCAAGGCTGGCAGGCCCAGAGCGAACACTCCATTCGCGCCAGGGCGAAGCATCACCAAGACACCGCCGAAGCCGATCAAGGCTGCGGTAACGCGCAAAGGCCCGACCCGCTCACGCACCACAAAAGCGGCCAACGGCACCAGCCAGAGTGTGCGCGTGAACGACAGGGCGTTCGCATCGGCCAACGGCATCTTCTGGAATGCGTAAAACGACAGGATCATTGCCAGCGTGCCCGCTGACGATCGGAACAGCAAAATCCCCGGCCTCGTGGTCACGAAGGCCGCGCGGCGGCGGACAAGGATGATCGGCAGCAGGACGACGAACCCCGCTGCCTGCCGGTAGAATGTCTGCAAAGCCGCCGGGTATCCGTCGCCCAAGACCTTGATCAACGCGGTCATGGCCGAGAAGCCCAGCGCCGAGCCCAGCATCCAGATCGCGCCGCGGACGTTGGGCGAGAGTTGCGAGAACCCTCTCAGCGAGAACTTGGGCAGCTTAGCCGACCGTTACCACCACCTTGCCCATGGCCTTGCGGCTGGCGAGGTGGGTGATGGCCTTGGCGGCATCGGCCAGGGCAAAGCGCTCGGAGATGTACGGCTTGATCTTGCCGTCGGCGTACATTTTCATCAGCTCAGCGACGCTGGCCTGATGGCGTTCAGGGTTCTTGCCGACCCACGCCCCCCAGAAGACGCCCACGATGTCGCAGCCTTTGAGCAGCGCCAGGTTCAGCGGGATCTTGGGAATCTCACCGGCGGCAAAGCCCACGACCAGATACTTGCCCTCCCAGGCGATGGACCGCAGCGCGGGCTCGGCATAGGCGTCGCCGATGGCGTCATATATGACGTCCGCGCCATCAGGACCGCAGGCTTCCTTGAACAGTCCGCCCAGCGCCCGCTGGCCGTCACGATCAAACGGGCCGCGACCGTAGACGAGGCCCGTGTCCGCGCCGCGCGAAAGGCAGAGATCGACCTTCTCCTGGCTGGAGCAGGCGGCAATCACCCGTGCGCCCATGGCCTTGCCCAGTTCCACGGCCGCGAGGCCGACGCCGCCGGCGGCGCCGAGGACCAATAGCGTCTGGCCGGGCTTCAGGTCCGCGCGGTCCTTCAGGGCGTGCCAGCTGGTCCCATAGGTCATGATGAAGGCAGCTGCATCGTCCCAAGGCATGGTGTCGGGAATCTTGACCAGCCGATGGGCCTCCAGCGCCAGTTCCTCGGCCATGCCGCCCCAGCCGGTGTTGCCCAGCACCCGGTCGCCCGGTTTCACATTGGTCACGCCTTCGCCGACCGACTTCACGACGCCAGAAATTTCGCCGCCCGGCGCGAACGGGCGGGCAGGTTTGAACTGGTACTTGTCCTCGATGATCAGGGTGTCGGGAAAGTTGACCCCAACCGCTTTGACGCTGACCACAGCCCAGCCGGGCCTCGCCTCGGGCGAGGGCATGTCGTCCAGCACCAAGGTCTCCGGGCCACCAACGGCCTTGCTGAGCAGGGCTTTCATGAACGACGTCTCCTTCAAGTTTTCAATTTGCCGCGACACTAGACCGGTCGAACGGATGTTTGAAGCGCCCATGCCTCTACGGTTTCCACCGTTGATTTGGAACCCAGGCTGCACACGTCTATATTCGCCACCCCCAACCAAGGACATCGCTTTGGGCGTCACCCTCGATCTTAGCCGTGCGCCCACCAAGCGCCGCGCGCCGCCCAATCTGACC
>JAYTWT010000269.1:0-2030 GCA_043743295.1 Alphaproteobacteria bacterium
CGCCGGGCATTGGCGGCGATATCGGCCAGTTCGAAGAACTGCCGCCTGGCATGGGCCCAGCACAGCGCCGGGGTGATCGCACCGGGAGCACGGGAGGGATCGTAGAGCCCGTTATAGCCGCTATAGGCGTCGGCCTGCAGGATGCCGGTGAAGTTCCGTAGATGGCGCTCGGGATGCTCCTGCCTGCGGTCGCGCGAGGCGTAGTAGAGTGCGGCCGGTGGAGCGTGGCCGCCAAAGGGCCGGTCATCGCGGACATAGGTCCAGATGCGCCCGGTGACCGTCTTGCCCTTCGCCAGGATCGGCACCGTGGTGTCATCCCCGTGCAGGCGCTCCGCCGCAAGGACATGCGCCTCGATCGTAAGCGCTCAGCTGACCCCCTTGCGGGGCGACAATCAGGATGACGGTGTTGCGACAATCAGGATGAGAATGCCGGTTGGCTTGTGACGTAGGGAGGGCGTAGCCCGACTGGAGTTACAAGCCAACCGGCGGCGCGCTTGTTTTGGGGCGTTTGTCTGGTGATCACGGCCGGTCGGGTATGCCGGTGGTTTTTTCCGATTTGGGGAGGAATCACTTTGTGCCCGGCCGCCACATAACCGATCATCAGATGAGGCTTTACATGAAGTTCCGTCAGACCAATACGACAGCCGTCGCGGCGGCGCGGGCGTCGATCAGCACGGCCACGGCTTATCGCATCGGCAAGGATCCGCGCCTGCCGACTCAGAAGCAGACGCCGCGGGACCGCCGCCGTCCCGACCCGCTCGCCGATATTTTCGAAGCCGAGGTCATGCCGATGCTGATGGCAGCCCCGGGCATCCGCTCCGTTGCCATCTTCGAGGAGATGATCCGGCGCCATCCTGAACTGGGCGATGGCGTTCGGCGGACGCTGGAGAGGCGCGTCCGCTCCTGGCGCGCCATCCATGGCGAGGAACAGGACGTCATTTTCCGCCAGGACCATGTGCCTGGCCGCATCGGCCTGTCGGATTTCACCGCCATGGGCGATGCCGCAATCACCATCGCCGGAGTGTTGTTCGACCACCGGCTGTATCATTTCCGGCTCGCCTGGTCCGGCTTCCAGCACGCCCATGTAGTGCTCGGCGGCGAGAGCTTTGCCGCTCTGGCCGAGGGACTGCAGAATGCCCTCTGGTCGCTGGGCGGGGCTCCCCGCGAACATCGCAGCGACAGCCTGTCGGCCGCCTTCCGCAATCTTGATAGGGACGCCCGGGACGACCTGACCCGGCGCTACGAGGGTCTATGCACTCACTATGGCATGACGGCCACCCGCAACAATGCCGGCATCGCCCATGAGAACGGCTCCATCGAAGGGCCGCATGGCCACCTCAAGCGCGCCATTGCGGACGCGCTGCTGTTGCGGGGCTCGGCCGATTTTGACGATCTGCCCGCCTATCGCTGCTTCATCGACGAGATCGTCAGCCGCCGCAACGCCCGCCATGCAAAGCACATCGATATCGAGCGCGCCCAACTGCGGGAACTGCCCGGCCGGCGCACCGCCGACTGCGAGGACGTCAGCGTGCGCATCACATCCTCCGGCGGCTTCACGCTGCGCAAGGTGTTCTACACCGTGCCTTCGCGCCTGATCGGTCACCGGCTGAGGGTGCGCCTGTTCGACGACCGGCTCGATATCTTCATCGGCGGCACGCATCTCACGACATTACCGCGTGGACGGGCCGATGCCTCGGGCAAGCACGACCAGGTCGTCGACTACCGCCATGTCATCCATGCGCTTCGCCGCAAGCCGATGGCGCTCCTCAACCTCGTCTATCGCGACCAGCTGTTTCCGCGCCAGGCATACCGGCGAACCTTCGATACTCTCCTTGAGCGCCTGCCAGAGCGGCAGGCCTGCCGCGTCATGGTCGAGCTTCTGGCCAAGGCTCACGAGCGCAACTGCGAAAGCGATCTGGCTGGCCAGCTTTCCGCCTGCCTGCAGGCTGGACAATTACCGGACATGGCCACTCTGCGGGCCCGCTTCGCCCCCGATCCCGCCCGGCTGCCAACAGTCGTCGTCCACCTCG
>JAYTWT010000270.1:0-2947 GCA_043743295.1 Alphaproteobacteria bacterium
CACGTCGACGCACCGCGCTCAAAGGACCCCAAGACCCAGCTCCAGGAATGGGCGCAAGGCCTGGGCCTGCCGCTACCCGCGTATGAGATCGTCGGTCGCGAAGGTCCGCCGCATGCGCCGGTCTTCACCATTGAGGTCACCGTCAAGGGCTTTGCCGTGGAACGCGGAGAGGGCGGATCGCGTCAAGCTGCCGAGAAAGCTGCGGCCCAGATTATGCTACTGAAACGCGAAGGCCCGGATCCCCCGGGCGTGCCGGAACCGAATTCATGACCAAAGCCGGCTTTGCGGCCATCATCGGCGCCCCCAACGCGGGCAAATCGACCCTGACCAATCGTCTGGTGGGGGCCAAGGTTTCGATCGTCACCCAGAAAGTTCAAACCACGCGGTTTCCGGTGCGTGGTGTCGCGCTGCACGGCGAGGCCCAGGTCATTCTGGTGGATACGCCCGGTATCTTCCAGCCTCGCCGCAAGCTGGACCGCGCTATGATCCGCGCGGCCTGGGGCGGTGCCGAAGACGCCGAAGTGATCGTCCATCTGGTCGACAGCGTCGCCGCACTAGCTGCGCCCACCTCATCGGCCAGCCCAGCCGACCGCAAGGCCGCCATCGACGTAGACACCATCGTCGCCGGCCTAAAGACCTCTGGCAAACAGGCAATATTGGCGCTCAACAAGATTGACGGCATGCGCCGCGACACCCTGCTGGCGCTATCCCAGAGCCTGTTCGAGACCGGCGTCTATTCCGAGGTATTCATGATCTCTGCAGCCGACGGTTCTGGCGTGGACGATCTCAAGGCCCGGTTAGCCGACCTGATGCCGGATGGACCCTGGCTCTACCCCGCCGAGCAGACGGCCGATATACCCGCCCGCCTGTTAGCCGCCGAAATCACTCGCGAAAAGCTCTACCTAAGGGTCCACGAGGAACTGCCCTATTCGGCTGCAGTCGAGACGACGAAGTTCGAGGAGCGTAATGACGGCGGCGTCCGCATCGAACAGAACATCTATGTCGAGCGCGAGAGCCAGCGCCCGATCATCCTGGGTAAGGGCGGCCAGACCGTGAAGTGGATCGGCCAGAAGTCCCGAGAGGAGCTGTGCGAGTTATTGGACCGCCCGGTGCACCTATTCTTGCACGTGGTCGTCGATGACAAATGGGCCGATAAGCGCGAGTTCTACGGCGACGTGGGCCTCGACTACGACGCATAAAAGGCCATGGAATTCGAGGACGACGCCTTTGTGCTGGCCGCCCGTGCGCACGGTGAAGCCGGTGCGATTGTCGACCTCCTGACCGCCAGCCACGGCCACTATGCCGCCCATGTGGCCGGTGGAGCCTCGCGCAGGATGAAGCCCTTTCTGCAGGCCGGGGCGCGAGTGACAGTGAGGTTCCGAGCGCGGGTGTCTGAACAGTTGGGATCGGCGGCGCTGGAGCCAATAGGTGAGGGTCCCTCGGCGCTGTTTGACGATCCGCTGGCCCTGGCCGGGGTCGCCGCGGCTGCTGCCATCGCCGCCGGGGCCCTGCCGGAGCGCGAGCCGCATCCAGGTGCCTATCTGGCGTTCGAAGCGCTAACCGAGGCGTTCGCCGTCACCGAGATTTGGCCCGCAGTGTTTGTGCGGTTCGAGGCAGGCCTATTGGCAGATCTTGGGTTTGGCCTGGACCTCTCCAAATGCGCAGCCACTGGAACCACCGACGATCTGATTTATGTCAGCCCCCGCACCGGTCGCGCCGTCAGCCGTGGGGCGGGCGAGCCCTATAAAGACCGCCTGCTGGCCCTGCCGGCCTTCATGCTATCGGCCCAGGGTCGCCTGACCTCCGGCGATATTGGTGCTGGCTTGGCATTGACTGCCCATTTCCTGGAGAACCACATCTTCAATCCCCAAAATCGTCCCCTGCCGCCGGCCCGCCTGTGGCTGCTGGATCGTTTGCGCGAAGCCGGGCGGCTGTAAAGCCCGCCGGCGCGCGCTAGCATGGGTCAACGCACCAAAGTTGATTCCATGGCCACCACGACCGCCCCAACACCTCCCGCCGACCGCATCATCGATGAACCGCTGAGTGAAGCCCTCAGCCGGCGTTACTTGGCCTATGCGCTTAGCGTCATCACTGATCGGGCGCTGCCCGACGTGCGTGATGGGCTCAAACCCGTGCAGCGGCGCGTGCTCTATGCGATGCGCGAGATGCGGCTGAACCCGGACGCTGCTACCCGCAAATGCGCCAAGGTGGTGGGCGAGGTGATGGGTGGCTATCATCCGCACGGCGACCAGTCGATCTACGACACCCTGGTGCGGATGGCCCAGGACTTCTCCCAGCGCTATCCGCTGGTCGACGGCCAGGGCAACTTCGGCAATATCGACGGCGATAACGCAGCGGCCATGCGATACACCGAGGCGCGCCTGACCGCGGCCGCCACCCTGCTGCTCGACGGAATTGACGAAGACGCGGTCGACTTCAAGCCCACCTACGACGGCCAGGACGAAGAGCCGGTCGTCCTCCCCACCGGCTTTCCCAACCTGTTGGCCAACGGCACCACCGGCATCGCGGTCGGCATGGCCACCTCGATCCCGCCGCATAATGTCGCGGAGCTGATCGACGCCTGCCTAATGCTGCTGGACAACCCGGAGGCGACCACCTCCGACCTAATGACCCACGTAAAGGGCCCGGACTTCCCCACAGGCGGCGTCATCGTCGAGCCGCACGCGAGCCTTTTGGAGACCTATGAGACCGGCCGCGGCGGCGTACGCCTTCGCGCCTTCTGGGAGCGCGAGGAGACCGGCCGCGGGACCTATCAGATTGTCGTCACTCAGATCCCGTTTCAGGTCAAAAAGGCTGACCTGGTCGAACAACTGGCCGACCTGATCGAAAACAAGAAGGCCCCGCTACTGGGCGACGTACGCGACGAGAGCGCGGAAGACGTGCGCCTGGTCCTGGAACCCAAGAGCCGCAACGTCGAGCCTGAAGT
>JAYTWT010000271.1:0-5242 GCA_043743295.1 Alphaproteobacteria bacterium
TCTATGACGAGATGGCGATGAGTGGCCCGGGCGGCCCGGTCGCCTTCGCCGACATGAATAGCCTGCCCGGAGGTGGTCCCAAGCCCGGCGAAGGTCCGACCAAGCAGGAGCGCGAGGATGGATTCTACGATCTGCTGTTTATCGGACTTGCGAGTGATGGTCGTCAGGTGCGGGTGGCGGTCAAGGGCGACATGGACCCCGGCTATGGCTCAACTGCCAAGATGCTGGCCGAGACGGCGATCTGCCTGATCCGCACGCCAGAGGTCGCGGGCGGGGTCAGGACGCCTGGGGCGGCGTTGCGGGGGCCGTTGGTGGAGCGGTTGCAGACCTATGCAGGGCTGAGCTTCGAAGTCGAGTGAGCCCCTGCATTCATTGGTCGAGTGCCAATTTCTACTATGTCGGCCTCCGGTCTGCGACTGAACGGGCACCGCGCCCGGAGAGTGCGGTCGCCGCCCTGTCGAGGAACGCTATGATTGCGGCCTGATCTTGGGCGTTGAACGTGTCCACGATCCGACTGAGTTCCTGACCCATAGGGATCAAATCCAGCGCAGCACGATCCATGGCACTTTCTGAGAGGCTGATCAGATAGCCGCGCCTGTCTTTGGGGTTCGGTCGTCGCTGTACGAATCGCTTAGCTTCAAGCCGGTCAACAAGTGCGGTGACCGAGCCTGACGGCATGCTCAATCTACGCCCGATCTCACCTGGCGTCAGCGGCCCTCCCGTTTCCAAATGCTCGAGTGCGGCAACCTCAGCCAATCCGATCTTCATCCGTCGGCCTGCCATGGATGCGAAGCTGAAAGCCGCTGCAGAATGCCGCTTCCACGCAAGCAGGACCGGCGAGACAGTCATTAAATTATCTCCAAAGCCAAGAATATAGACAAATAGCTATCTCACGATACGAGCTAATCGGATAGCACGCTCTCAGTCGGGTCGTCACCAGATTAGAGTGGAGTTAGACATAATGAGATTGGGGACTCTGAGGTGCAGCATGACCTTCGCCATAGGCTTGTCGTGCACCGCTTTTGCCGCACAGGCTGGCGAGTTGACGGTCGGATTTGGACCCGGGTTGGCACCGGACTATGTCGGGTCCAATGACCTGACTTTCGCGCCGTTACCCTCGATCGAGTACCGAGTTGAAGGGCGGAGCGTCAAAAGCAACAACCTCGGTTTTGAGGTCGATATTATAGCCGACCCCTCGATCGGGTTCGGTCCTATCGTCCGATATGATCCCGGTCGGAACGATCTTTTTAACGTCCACGATGCGGTGGTTCGGAAAATGCATCGCGTTTCTGGCGCTCTTGAAGCCGGAGGTTTTGTAGAGTTAACGCGCCAGATCGGTAGCCTTGAAACGTCAGCACCGTCTTTTTTCAACGCGCGGCTATCCGCAGCAAAGGCCGTGGACGTCGGGCATGATGGTGCACTGGTCGAGGGCTCAGCAGGCCTATCGCATTTGGCGGGTGGTTGGCTTCTGGGGGCGAATGTCACAGCCGCCTACGGATCTAAGGCTTATCAATCGGCCTACTTCGGCGTGGATGCCCGCGATGCGCTGCAGACAGGGCTAGGTCGCTATAGCGCTGGAGCTGGTCTGCGCGATGTTGGTGCCGGCGTTATCATTGGGCGTAGTTTCGGCGCAAAATGGTCAGGCATCCTCATCGGGGCATATTCGCGGATCGTCGGCGACGCGGCGAAGAGCCCCGTAGTTCGCGACCGAGGATCGCGCAATCAGGGATTTGTCGGCTTTAGTGTTAGCTATCGGGTGTTCTGAAATGAGGAACATCTTGAACGCGCCGTTGGCGTTCGCTTGGCGTAGCGCGGGCGCGCTACGAACCAGCATCGCGCTCTCCGTCGCGGTGGTGCTTAGCGTCAACGCAATGATTTTCGCATCACCGCTTGAATTCGATACGGGTTCAGATGGCGATGGACCCATCAGTTCGATCTTGGGACCCCTCCTGCCTTTCATCTGGATCGTATGGTTTGTGGGTATGGGCGGCGCGTTGCACGTCATCACCCGCCACTACAACGAAGCTCCGAGAGAGTTCTGGCTGATCGTTTTGATGCTTGCTGCCTGTGCCGCATATCCGCTCTACACAGCGGGATTTGAGTCCCTTTGGATCGGGCTGGCCGCTAATTTGATCATCGCGTTTCTAGACGGATACATCGTCTTTCGCCTTTGGTCTCAGAGCCGCATAGCAGCGCTTTTGATCTTGCCGATCATACCCTGGCTGCTCTTTGCATCGACATGGATCATATTCAATCTCAATGGGCGCGCGTTCTAGTGGCCACTCCTCACATCAACCCCAACCCCTTGAAGCTAGCGACACCGTCGCGGCCAACGACGAGGTGGTCGTGGAGGGCGATGTTGAGGGGGCGGGCGGCGGCGGCCACTTGGCGGGTCATCTCAATGTCGGCGGCGGAGGGGGTCGGGTCACCCGAGGGGTGGTTGTGCACCAGGATCACCGCGCTGGCCGACAGTTCGAGCGCGCGGCGGACCACCTCACGAGGGTAGACCGGCGCGTGATCGACGGTGCCTCGGTTCATCACTTCATCGGCGATCAACTGGTTCTTCTTGTCGAGGAATAGCACGCGAAACTGCTCGCGGGTCTCATGGGCCATGGCGATTTTCACATAGGCCAGCAGTGCGTGCCAGGACGAGATCACGGGGCGGCGCACCACCTGCTCGCGGGCGGTACGAAGGCCGGCCTCTTGGAGTAGCTTCAGGTCCAGCGCCAGCGCCTCGCCCACGCCGCCAACGGTACGCAGTTCCGCTGCCGACGCCCCCAGCACGCCACCCAGCGAGCCGAACCGTATCAACAAGCGTTTGGCCAGGGGTTTGACATCGCCGCGCGGGATTGAGCGGAATAGGAAGAGTTCGAGAAGCTCATAGTCGGGTAGGGCGGCAAGGCTCCCAGCGCTCGCTCGGTCCCGAAGCCGGTCTCGATGCCCGACATAGTGTGGCAGCGGCTCAACCGGCACGGGGGTGCGCCAGAGGTCGGTTTGAGGCGCGGCATCTTCGACGGCGAGTTGGCGTGACATGACGCCAAGCAATGTTCCTTAAACGTTCTAAAATGGCAAGGGCTTGTTTTCGGAACGCTGCTCACCCCTAGCTCATATTGATTGGCACAGCCGCCAAATCGCCGCGCCAGTTACGCCGGGCCTCGCGCAGGTGATCACGTGCGGCACCGTTTTGACCCTGTTTGGCCTCGGCTTGACTGAGGATGCGCAGGGCCAGGGCATCTTGCGGCCACCCGGCGAGACTGGCGCGGGCCTCGCGCTCGGCCTCGGCATAGCGTCCGGCCTGAAGCTGGGCGGCGGCCAGGCTGCGGCGGACGGGATACCACCACGGCGGCGGATCGAAGTTACGCAGCACGGGGAACGACTTCTCCTGGGCGATAGCGGCGGCGGCGAACAAGGTCGCGGCCTGATTTGGATTCCCGGCCAGCAGAGCCGCGCGGCCCTGCAGCACACCCGCGGCGACCTCGGCCACCTGCGCACTGGTGAAGTCTGAGGCCTTAGTTGCCTCTGCACCCAGGGCAATGACAGCTGTAGCCTCAGTGGTGGCGGCGGCGACATCGCCGCGTCCGGCGAACACCTCCCCGCGCGCGTAGTGGCGGTAGATCTTGACGATCAGCGGATCCGTCGGCGCGTCCGCCACGGCGAGAACCCGGTCAGGCGCAAAGCGCGCAAAGGCGACCAAGCTACGGCCCTTGGCGGTATCGCGACGGGTCGGAAGGGTGCCGCCCTTGAATCCCACCGATGCGTGGTCCGCATATTTCAAGGCCAAGTTCCGGTCGCCCGCCATCAAGGCACCGCTTAGGCCGAACATATAGTTGTGCAGATAGTACATCTGGCCCGGGCCGTTGCCGGACGCATCGACAGCCGATCCAGTTTCCGCATCGACCTTCAGAGCAGCGGCGTTAGACAACGCGACCTCTTCGTAGCGGCCGACACGCATCAGGGTATGGGTGCCCATATGGACCAAATGTCCCGCTGTCGGTGCCAGCCCCGCCAAGCGCTCAGCATAGGGCACGGCCAGAGCAGCTTCGCCCGCGAACTCCGTGGCGTGGATGTAATAGTGGATCGCCGCCGTCTCGTTGGGCTTACGCGCCAGGACCGCTTCGAGGATTTCGCGCGCGCGCGCCACCCCCGAGTAATCGTTCTGGCGAGCAGGCGTGATCAGGGCCTGAGCGGTTAATGTGGCGATGGCGTCGTCGGCGGGATAGCGGCGGGCCAGCAGGTCCATGGCCTTGCCATAGGCCTGCTCGCGACCGCCCGGAGCCGCGGTTACCGAGTATCGGCCTTGCAGGGCAGAGATCAGGCCGGCCATGCGTTCATCGCCGGGCTTAACCAGCTTGGCCGCAGCATCCGCCGCCGCGAGAGCCTCCGTCGTCTGAGCCGGGGTGATCTGGAAATTGAGCGTCGGGCCTAGCACGAGGGCCTTGCCCCAGGCGCAGGTTGCGCAGGTAGGATCCAGCGTCGCGGCCTTAGTCAGCGCCTGCCGCGCCTCGGCGTGGAGGAAACCGTGGTAGGCCTTCATCCCATAGTCGAACCAGGCCTGCGCCTCGGCATTGGTCGTGTCTGCTGCCATGACGCTATTGCCGACGCCCTGACGAATGGCCCAGGTGAACGCCGCGCCAGACGAGAGTGCGCTTTCCGCGCCACAGATCGAGCCCAGACCGGCCTCCATCGGGCTAGAACTGATCGCCGACGGCGAGGCCAGAACCAGGGCGACGCCCAACGACAAAACAAACTTCATAACGAACACCCTTCAGCAGCTGAGAAGAGCATGGCGTGAACGCGGCGGCGCGGCAATCCTGCAGCCTAAGCGGCGATTATCGGTGGCTTGAACTGACCGGTCGGCGACAGGGTGAAGACTTCAATGCCCGTTTCGGTCACGCCGCAGGAATGCTCGCATTGGGCAGACAGCGATTTGTCGCGTGTAACCGCCGTCCAGCCGTCAGAGAGCAGTTTCACCGGGTATTTGCCCAGGTTCACCATCGGCTCGATGGTGAAGAACATGCCGGTCTTCAGGACCTCGCCGGTGCCGGGGCGGCCGAAATGTAGGATGTTGGGGGCGTCGTGGAAAACCTTGCCCAGGCCGTGACCGCAGAAGTCACGCACCACCGAACAGCGCATGCTTTCGACGTAGGTCTGGATGGCGTGGCCGATGTCGCCGGTGGTGGCCCCGGGCCTCACCGCGTCCAGGCCGCGCTGCAGCGCTTCATAGGTGACGTCCACCAGCCGC
>JAYTWT010000272.1:0-5313 GCA_043743295.1 Alphaproteobacteria bacterium
CAGCACGCCGCACGTGCTCTATTCGACTCTGCTATTCAAGGCGATGAGCCGCGACGACGCCACGATCCATCTGCAAGCCTGGCAAGGCTGCCTGGGCGATGCGCGCGATTTCCTCAAAGACCCAGCGGGCTATCTGGCGAATGCTGCTTAGGTGGTTGCCGTTCGCCGCCTCGTGCCGACCGGAGCGACCACCTTGCGCAGCGTCGCCAATTCCTCAGTGAATTCGTCAAAGCGACGCTGCCAAAGCCGATCCTTGGCTTCACGAGCGAGCACGATCCGCATGGCCCGTGACACCGGCCCCGTGATCTCGCCCAGCGCTTCAAGCTCGTCGCGGCCATAAAAACTGCCGTCCGGTCGTGGTCCCAGAATCAGCCAGCCGAAGGTTTCACCAGCGTCCGTTAACGAAAGCCGAAGCGGGAAGATCGGGTCGTCACGGTCGCGCCCAGCCAGTATAGTCCCAACCCGGCCGAGCCAATCTGTCACGACATCCTCAGACACGTCGCGTACAGTTACCGGTGCTAACCCATCCTCGCTTCTCAACACCACCGCAGAGCGGGTGGCGCGGACCCCGGCGCTCGCCTCGGCCAGCACCGTCTGCAGCAATTCGCTCAGCGAAGCCGTTTCCCGCAAATCACCTACGGTTTGTGGTAGGTGCAGTCGCAGTCGTGACAGAGCCTTCTGGAACACATGTTCAGTCCAGTGCATCACCCGATGGTGTGCGGGCGTCACCAACAGCGCAGCGAGCGCAGCTGCCACCCCCGCTGAGGCTGCGCCCGCCTCGTGGCCGAACTGGCCCTCAAACAGCACTTCCAGCGTCTTTTCTGCCCCCGCCCAGACCCCCGCCAGGGCCAGCGTCAGGATGGCGTAGCCCGCCGAGCGACTGATCACCATATCGGCGTCGTAGAGGCGGTAACGCATCAGCGAGATCAACAGCCCGCCGGCCAGGGTGATGGCGAGCAACAGGTTCAGCGCGGCGCGAGCCCCGGAGGACCAAACGGACACCGTCAGGTTTTCCGACCAAACGCCCCATGTGCCCAGCACCATGGCGAGCGGTTGTACGATCAGGCCAGCCAGCGCAAAACCGAACGTCGCCCAGCGGATCTGCTGACGCTGTAGCCCCACCGGAAGCCGCCGATACCGCAAGACCAGGATCAAGCCAGAAGACATCACAAGGGCGATACCAATGAGCGCCGTCGACGACCCGTCGGTGAGGCCGAAGACCTCGAGACTGAGGTACAGCCCGTAGAAACCGAGAAGCCCAGCAACGATCTTCGCCAGCGGCGTTTCCAGGCGTCCATTCGGGAACAGCACGATAGCGAACAGCATCGCCGTGCCCCCTAGAGCATTCAGTAGCCCGCTGAGCTGAGAGAAGCCGGGGAAGTGAGAATTCACCGCCCACGCCGGACCGATCGCCCCTGCCAGAGCGCAGAAACCAAATGCAATCAGACCCGCGACAGGATCGCGAGTTCGGCGCGTGTACAACAGTACGCCTGCCGCCAGCAGCACCAGGGCAGCCAGAGTTCCCAGCCCCGTCGTGAGAAGCGTCAGGGACCACATGTCAAAACCCGTCTGCGCTCGCATGGCGGCGGCGTGGGCTGGCGTCCGCTCAATGCGGTGATCGCGCACCGTCCCGTCCATGGAGCGCGTACGCACCGTGCCTATGGGCCCGGAAGCCTGAACTTGGCGCACGAAGTCAGCCTCGACGTTTGCACCGGTCAACACTGGCGCGCCGTTGACAGAGACCACAACGTCGGCGCGCCGGAGCGTGGCGAGGCCGCCTGCTCGACTCAATGGGGCCTTCAACCGGACCCCACCAAACCCCACCGTCACCGCATCACGGAGGCCGAACTCAGCGAGGGGGCCGTCGATCGCGTCGTAGTAGGACTTGGTGAAGTAGAGCCCGGCCCCGCACATCGCCACGGCCACCGCCAAGGTGGCGAACCACAGCAGCGAGAACGCGCCCCAGCCCAGCCGCAAGGCTATGCCCGAGCGCCGACGACCAGTCTGTGCCATCGACGTCGTTGTGGAGTTCATGCGCGCCCCCCGGCCAGGGTCAAGCATTGGAGGTTCGCCGACCGACGGTCAATCAAACCCTAGGCCGATACGTTTGCCCGACTGCGGATTCCCGACATCCGATCAATCGCCGCCTCAGCCTCGCTCACCAGTCGCGCCACGATCTCGGCCGCGGGTAGCACCTCGCGAACGCCGCCCGCCGATTGACCCATGGCAAAGCAAGAGCGGTCGGCGTCCAGACCCTCGATCTGCCCGCCGATGCCACCCATGACGCCTGCGCGGCTCGACAACATCGCCTGTTGCGGAAAGGGCTGGATGTCTTGCGGGCGGGCTTCCCAGTCGGCGACGTAGGGGTTCTTCTTCACCCGCATCGGCTTGCCGGAATAACTCTTGGTGCGCACCGTGTCCTCGTCGGTCGCCTCGACGATGGTGTCGCGGTACATGTGTCCGGCGTGGGCCTCATCGCTGGCGATGAAACGCGTACCCATCCAGACACCGACGGCACCCAGCGCCAACATAGCCGCCAGCCCCCGCCCATCGTAGAGGCCGCCCGCGCCCACCACCGGGATCTTCACCTGCTCAACCGCCTGGGCCACCAAAGGCAAGGTGCCGACTAGCCCCGTATGCCCGCCGCCCTCGCCGCCCTGGCAGATCACTGCGTCGCAGCCCGCTTGCTCGGCCTTGACCGCATGTTTGACCGCGCCGCAGACCACCATGACCTTCAGGCCGCCCTTCTTCAGTTTTTCCATGATCGGCATGGGAATGCCCAGGCCCGCCACGAAGCTAGAGGCCCCCTCCTGGATGATGATCTCGACGGACGCCGTCAGGCTCTCCGGGCTGGCCGCCAGCAGGTCGACACCGAAAGGCTTATCGGTCAGGGCTTTGACCTTGCGCATCTCATCGCGGATGAACTCGGGCGTCCGCCCCGCCATGCCCAGTACGCCATAGCCGCCCGCATTGGAGACCGCCGCCGCCAGCTCGGCGTAGGAGACCCCGCCCATCCCGGCCAGCATGATCGGGTGCTTGACGCCCAAGAGGTCGCAGAGGGGAGTGTGCAGGGTCATGGCGTGTTCTCCTGGAATTTCCCAGAACCATGGCGCCAAGGCCTACCGAAGGAAACCGTGACGCGAGGTCAGTGCGTCCGACAGCGTTGCCGCGCCGCACGGACCGCGCTACCCCACGCCCTCAGAGCGGGAGCACCTTCATGGCCGGCCTCAAGGACAAGCGCGGCTTCATCGACAAGGAGCGGCTGGACCTGACAGAGCGCAAAGCTATGGAATACTGGCAGAAGCGCTGGGGGGTAACGGCAGCTCAACTCACCGCAGCGCACCGCAAGGTCGGCCGCCTGACCAAAGATATCGCGGCGGAGTTGGGTAAGAAGCGCTAGTCGCCACGGCCAGAACGAAGGCGGCCCCGGCGGCCAATGAAGGCGCCAGGGCCGCACACCCGAAGCTCGCGAGCCGCTGGGGGGTGCGGCGGCGAGTGGGATTGACCTTTATTTAAGTGTCGATTTCGACCTTTCAAGGGCAGGCCTTGAGGTGGTCCGCCGGGTCGGCGCATGATCGGCTGCAAGCAATAATGAGGCCGGAGACGACATGGACGAGCAGATCCTGGTGGCGGAAGACCTTGGTGGTGGCCTGGAGCGCCTGACTTTGAACCGGCCGGCGCGGCTCAACGCGCTAAACCAGCCCCTGGCTGATGCGCTGTTGGCGCACTTTGAAGGTCGCCGACGCGACACGGCCGCGCGGGTGATCCTGCTCTGTGGCGCGGGGCGGGCGTTCTCGTCCGGTGCGGACCTGAAGGCCGCAGGCCAGACGGATGCCCTGCAGGACGGACCACGTGGCGACTGGGTGCTCCGCGAGCTGATGAAGGCCATGCGCGCCTGTCCGCAACCGATCATCGCTCTGGTGCGTGGCCCGGCGGCGGGTGGTGGGCTAGCCCTGGCGCTGGCCAGCGATATCATCGTGGCCTCCGAGACCGCGGCTTTCCACTCGGCCTTCATCAATGTGGGGCTTTCGGGCGCCGAACTGGGCGTCAGCTGGCGGCTGCAGCGTACCATCGGCGTCTCTCGGGCGCGGGAGATGCTTTATACGGGTCGTCCGCTGAAGGCCGCGGACGCCCTAACCTGCGGCCTGGTCAGCGCAGTGACACCTGATACGGAGCTTGACGCCTACGGCTTGGCCCTGGCCGCCGACATGCTGCGCGCGCAGCCTGATGCTCTGCGTCTTTCCAAGCGCAGTTTCGACGCCACCCTGGATGCTGTTAGCCTGGACGCCGCTCTGGAAATCGAAGAACGCGCCCAGATGTTGATGATCGCCCGGCGCGGGGTGCCGGTGGTCTAGTTATCCGCCGCTAAGCGTTCAAAGCTGCGCGTGAAGGCGGGGCGTAGCGCCTTGGGCGAGCTGACTTCGTTCGAGTGCGTGGGGGTTTTCCTTGCGCGGGTCGCAGGACGTGGCACGAAGAGGCGAAAGTCGCCCCAAAAGGAAACCTGCTCATGACCGCCAGCCGCCAGATCCATCTCGTCCGCCGCCCGAACGGCGTTCCGGTCGCCGAAGACTTCGCCGTCGTGAACGTCGACACGCCTGATGCCGCCGACGGTCAGGTGCAGGTGCAGAACGTGCTGATGTCGGTTGACCCCTATATGCGGCCCCGGCTGACGGCGGATCAGCCGCTGGACGTGGCGATGATCGGCGGCGGGATCGGCCGTGTGGTGCAGTCACACAATCCGAAGTTCGCGGAAGGCGACTTGGTACGGCACGGCGCGGGGATGCAGGAGCGGTTCGTCTCGGACGGACGCGGGATGCAGGTGCTAACCCCCGACCCTGCTCTGTCGCTCAGCGTCTACATGCATGCGCTCGGCGGGACAGGGATCACCGCCTATGGCGGCCTACTAGAGACCGGCGCGTTGAAGGACGGCGAGCAGGTGTTCGTCTCGACTGCAGGCGGCGCGGTGGGCTCGGTGGTCGCCCAGATCGCCAAGATCAAGGGCTGTTACGTGATCGGTTCCACCGGCGCGGACGACAAGGTCGCCTGGCTGAAGGACGACGTCGGGTTGGACGCGGTGATCAACTACAAGACCCAGGATTTGCGCAAGTCGCTGGCTGCGGTAGCGACTAAGGGCATCGACGTCTATTTCGAAAACGTTGGCGGCGGGCATCTGGATGCTGTCCTACCGCGCATGAACCAGCGGGGCCGAATTGCGGTTTGCGGCATGATTTCAACCTATAACGGCGGTGGCGAAGGCGTGCGAAACCTATCGACCATGATCTACAGTCGTGTGCGGATGGAAGGCTTCGTCGC
>JAYTWT010000273.1:0-4848 GCA_043743295.1 Alphaproteobacteria bacterium
GGCCGTCGAGATCCTCAGCGGGTCCGGTTGGCTGCTGTGGGCGTCAGCGTCGGCAGGTGTGACCGCCTTGGTGGTGGCGTTGACCGGTTCGGACGTGCCGACGACGATCCTGGTGTTTGCCGGCCTGACCATGGTCTCGACGCTTCTGGCGCGGCGGTACTTGCCGCAGACGGCGGCTGCACCGGGCGACGACATCAATGACGCCGTGGGGCGGTTGGTAGGTCGACAGGGGGTGGCAGTGCAGGCCTTCCAAGGTCGCCAAGGCCGGGTCTCGGTCGATGGCAAGGAATGGGCGGCGCAGTTGGAGGGTGCCGAGCCGGTCGCGGCCGGCGCACAACTTCAGGTCATAAAGGTCGAGGGCGCACGTTTGACTGTGCGTTCCGCCTGATCGAACAGCCGGTTCGGTCGCTCCGTCGTCGTCGCACGGGGGTCATAGTTTGGTCGTCGTCGCAGGGCAGCTTGACCCCGTCGGTGACGACGCGTTTATGTGCCCGCCGAACAACGACCCTTAGGTCATGGCCCAGGAGACGATGACGTTGAAGATGTCCCAAGGAAAGCGGTCAGGTGCGCTCGGGCTTATGCTCGCGCTGATGGCTGCGCTGATGGTTCCCGCTGTCGCGAGCGCTCAAGGCAAGAAGGCGCCGCCCCCCGCGGTCTCGGAGGCCGCGCGCAAGGCCGGTATGACCCAGGCGCCGCCAGTGATCGCGGCGATGGGGCTTCCCTGTCAGATCGCTGACGCCCGCCTGATCGGCGCGGATAAGAAGACCAAGGTTTCATACTTCGAGGTGGCCTGTGGTGTGGGCACCATGGGCTATGTGGTGCAATCACCTGAAGGCGGCGTGGCATCGGCCTTCAGCTGCGTCGAGGCCAATACGCCGCCCGCGCCGGGTCAACCGCCGTCGGCTCCCTGCCTGTTGCCAGGCAACGACAATCCCAAGGCGCTACTGCAGCCGATGCTCAAGAAGGCCGGCATCGACTGTCTGCCGGAACAAGCGCGCGGCATCGGCCAGACCAAGACCAACACCTATGTCGAAGTCGCCTGCCAGGGCGGCATCGGCTACATGGTGGTGGCCAGCGCACCGTTTGACACCAGCAAGCCCTCGCAGGCTCAGAATTGCCTGATGTACGACGACGCTGAAACCAACATCAAATGCATGGTGTCGGACAAGGCCACGCGCCTGATGATCGTCGACAAGTACGTGGCCGCAGCCAACAACGGCTGTGCGGTCAAGACTCGCCGGTTTGTCGGTGTGGCCCGTGATACGTCCGCCTACTACGAGGCCGCCTGTCAAGACGGCAAGGGCTACATCTATAAGGTCAGCGGCTCCGGTACCCTGGCTGAAACGTTCGAGTGCGCCAAGGCGACCCAAATCCTGGGTGGCTGCGAGCTAACCGACTCGCGCGCCGCGCTCACCGAACAGGCATCCCTCTACACCAAGCTGGCCAAGGCCGCCGGTTCGACCTGCGACGTCGAGCGCTATGCCCTGTTCCCGCCGAAGAGCGGCGAAGAGGACGTCGAGCTGGTCTGCAAGAGCGGTATAGGCGCCATCGGCATCTTCAAGCCGGGCGGCAAGGGCAGCCAGGTTATCGACTGCGCCCGTTCGACAATCGTCGGGTTCAGATGCTCGATGACCAAGGACATCGACTACTCGCCCGTGACAGCTGACCTGAAGAAGATGAAGTCGGATACCACCTGTGTGGTGTCGGCCACGCGCCTGGTCGGCAAGACGGAAAAGGGCACGACCTATATGGAGGTCGCCTGCACCGATAAGCTGAAGGGCTACCTCGTCGAGTATCAGACCCTGCCTACGCTGACTGTGGTCAATGCGATCGGTTGCTCGCTGGCCGGAAATTGTAAGCTGCCCGGCAACGTCTGAGCCAAGGCGCACCTGGTTTAGACAAGAGGCCCGCAGGGAAACCTGCGGGCCTCTTCAATTTCAGATCTTGGCTTCGATGAACATCGGACCGCGCTGGTCCATGGCACCTTCGAACACTCGGTCGAAGTCTTCGCCGGTCGTGCAGCGGACAGCGGGAAGGCCCATACCCTTGGCCAATGAGACCCAGTCGATATCCGGATCGCCCAGTTCCAGCAGTTTGCGCGCCGACGGCCCAGCCTGACCGGCACCGGTACGGGTCATTTCGATATTGAGGATGCGGTAGCTGTGGTTGGCGAACACCACCACTGTGATGTCCAAGTTCTCCCGGGCCATGGTCCAGAGTGCCTGGACGGTGTACATCGCCGCCCCATCGCCGTTCAGGGACAGCACCTTGCGATCGGGCGCGGCAACCGCTGCCCCGATGGCTAGCGGCAGGCCGATACCGATGGCACCGCCGGTCAGGGCCAGCACCTCATGCGGTCGGGCGCTGGCTGCAGAGGCCGCGACGCCGGCGCCTGAGGTGACCGCGTCATCGCAGACGATGGCACCTTCCGGCATGTACCGGGCAATGGACGCGCCCACCATATGAGCATTGAGCGCGCCCGATGGTGCCGAAGGTAACGCCAGGGCCTGTATCGGCCCCTGCGTCGGTGCACCCAAGGCGTCGGCCAGAGCGCAAAGGCCGATGACGCTATCCTCCGCGCGTTCGGCCAGGGTTAGCATTGTGCAGCCCTCAGGAACCAGGACGCTGGGCCGATCCGGATAGGCAAAGAAGGCGACCGGCATGGTTGTGCCGACAAAGACCATCAGGTCCACGCCCTCCAGCTCAGCCATGGCGGCCTCGCCGAAATACTGCATCTTCTTCGGTGCGAACCCGCCTGCGCCCCGGGGCTGTCGCGCGACGAAGGTGTCGGTGTAGACGATGGCTCCGGCAGCCTGAAGGCGCCCGGCTTGGTGCAGCGCTTCGGCCCGGCAGGCCTGACCGCCCAGCAGGACAACTGGCTTACGGGCCGCCCTGATGGCTTTTGCGGCGGCATCGACAGCCGCGACAGATGGGGCAGCGCGGACCGGCCTCTGAGCGATGATCGGTTCGCCAACGGCCGGCAGCCAGGCGCTGTCCGCGGGCAGGATCAGGCTGACCGGGCCGCCGGGCGGGCCAAAGCTGGCGGCCACCGCCTCGGCGGTCAGGGCGGCTACGTCCTCGGGCCGGTCAACGGATTTGGCCCACAGCGAGTTGGGCTTCACCAGGGTCGCGATGTCGGAATTGAGCGGCGCGTCGTACTGACGATGATACGTGGCATGATCACCCACCACATTGACGATTGGCGTGAAGGCGCGCCGGGCATTGTGAAGATTGGCCACCCCGTTGCCGTAGCCGGGCCCCAGGTGCAGCAGGGTGCAGGCGGGCCGGTCGGCTATGCGGCCATAGCCGTCTGCGGCCCCCGTCGCCACGCCCTCGAACTGACAGAGTACGGGGCGCATCGCGGGTACGCCATCCAGCGCAGCGACGAACTGCATCTCGCTGGTGCCGGGGTTGGCGAAACAAGCGGTGACCTCATTGGCCACCAGGGTCGCGATCAGGACATCCGCGCCGTTCATCAGAACACCATCACATCAGAGTTGGGTTGAGCCGCAAACAGGCGTTCTACAGCGTCGGCGCGGCGGGATCGGGCGAGGCTTTGGGCGATATAGCCCTTGTCGGTAATCTCACCGGCATTGGCGTCCGGCGCGTCGGGAAGCACCATCGCGCGGGCGATCTTGCTGCCGGCACCCTTGGCACGGGCGTTGAACGCGTCGAGGCCCTGGCGCACGGCGGTTTCGATCTCAGCCCGGGATAGGGTCGGGTTCGGATAGAGCAGCAGGCCCACTGCCTCGCCGTTTTCGCCGCAAACCACCGCGTCGGTGACCGCGCTGCCAACGGTATTGAGGGCGCTGATCCGGAGGTCACCGACCATCACGAAGGTGCCTGACGCCAGCTTGAAGTTCTCAGACAACCGACCATCGAAGACCAGGCCCGCATGGATATCGTCGGGGTCGGCCAGCCGGGCGGCGTCGCCTAGACGGTAATAGCCTTCCTCGTCAAAAGCGGCGGCAGAGAGCTCGGGCTGGTTCAGATAGCCTTGCGTCACCTGCGGCCCTTTGACCCGGAACTCCAGCTTGCCGTCGACGGGCGTCAATCGCACCGAGGTCCCGGGCAGTGGCAAGCCCATCAGGCCCATCCGCGCGTTTGGCCAGTGGACGTTGGCCGCCGTCGGCCCCGTCTCGGTGGCGCCATAGCCGGACCCAAAGCTGATCTGCTCGCCGACTGTCCGCACCGCGACCGCCTGGATGCGGTCGGCATAGGCCTGGCCCAACGCCGCGCCGCCGTACTGCAGAAGCCGGACCTGCGAGAAGAATCTCCGCGCCAACTCGTCGTCCTGTTCCAACGCCTCGGCGAACAACATCCAGCCGGCGGGCACCATGTTCTGATAGGTGGGCGCGATCTCTTTGAGGTTTCGCACCGTCTCGGCGAACCTCCCGGCGGTGGGCTGACCCGCATCGATGTACAGCGTTCCGCCGCGCCGCGCCGTGTAGTGCAGCACGGAGTTGGCCCCCAGGCTATGGCTCCACGGCGCGGAGTGGACCATCACCAGCGGGTCTGGATCATCGAAGCAGGCGGCGATCTGGGCGGTGTTGATACTCATGTTGCGATGGGTGCAGATCACCGCCTTTGGCAGGCCGGTCGAGCCCGAGGTGAGCAGGTACTTGGCGTGCTGATCCGGCGTGGCGGTCGGCAGCGCGGTCCCAGCGACGTAGAGTTCATCCAGATGCCGGTCGCCGGGCCGTGGGTTGGCGCTAGCAATGACCGGCAAGCCCCGGAGCGCGTCAGCGCCGAGGCCGTCGGCGAACAGTGCGGCATCTTCAGTGTAAACGGCGGCGGGGTGAAGGATCTGACAAGCGTGGGTGAGGCGGGTGAGGTTCGCGCCCTTGA
>JAYTWT010000274.1:0-1719 GCA_043743295.1 Alphaproteobacteria bacterium
GCCGGACAAAGCGTGGTCACGAAGCCGAGGCTCCAACGGCGCGTCCTCAGCGAGCCGTTCGATGATCGGGAAGAGGTCTGCATCGAGCGTTCGTCGGTACCGACCCTTCATCTCACGCCGGTAGTCACGCTTAAACTGGCTCGTCCACTCAATCGTCCGCATTGAGCGCGGCCTTCAGCTCGGCGAGGCTGTGCGCGCGGGGTAGAGTGGCGGTGCGCGCTTCGCGCATGGCGGCGATGGTCGTCGCATTCGGAACGAGCGGGTCAAAAGGGAGGACCTGATCATGCGCGATCCGGGTCAGTAACAGTCGCACGGCATCCGACACAGTCAGGCCCATGGCAGCTAAGACCGCAGACGCCTCGGCCTTAATTTCCCCGTCAATGCGGGCTTGCACAATCTGGTTCGATGGCATCGTCACACTCCATGTGAATGACAATGTAGTGCAAGTCTGTCAGGACCTCAAGACTAGTGGAAGGGGCACCCAGATGGACCGCCCCCCTACCTCCGCCCCAGCCGCGCTTTCCTGAACCGCTCGTCCGCCTCGGCTTTGGCTTCGGCCTTGACCCGTTTCACCGCCCCCCGGTCCGCCGTTTCGCCGGCCGGTGTCAGCATTTCGTTGGCGAATTCCAGGTCCAGCATCTTTAGGCGCTTGATCTCGTCCCTGAGCCGGGCAGCTGTTTCAAACTCAAGATTCGCGGCGGCCTCGCGCATGCGGTTTTCGAGGTCTTTGAGGGTGGTCTTGAAGTTGTCGCCCATGAAGGGCTTGCCGTCCTCGGCGACGCCCACCGGCACGGTGACGCGGTCCTTCTCATAGGGGCTGGCCAGAATGTCCTTGATCGTCGACTTGATGCTCTCCGGCGTGATGCCGTGCTCGAGGTTGTAGGCTTCCTGCTTCTCGCGGCGGCGGTTGGTTTCGGCCATAGCGCGTTCCATGGAGCCGGTGATGCGGTCGGCGTAGAGGATCACCCGGCCGTCCACGTTGCGCGCCGCGCGACCGATGGTCTGGATCAGGGAGGTCTCGGAGCGCAGGAAGCCTTCCTTGTCGGCGTCCAGGATAGCCACCAGCCCGCACTCGGGGATGTCCAGGCCCTCGCGCAGTAGGTTGATGCCGACCAGGGCGTCAAACGCCCCCAGCCGCAAATCGCGGATGATCTCGATCCGCTCCAGGGTATCGACATCGGAGTGCATGTAGCGGACCCGTAGGCCCTGTTCGTGCATGTACTCCGTCAGGTCCTCGGCCATCTTCTTGGTGAGCACGGTGATCAGCGCACGGTAGCCTTTGGCCGCGACTTGGCGCACCTGATCGATCACATCGTCGACCTGGCTGAAGCCGTCCTTCTGAACCGGCTTGATCTCCACCGGCGGGTCAATCAAGCCGGTGGGGCGGATCACCTGTTCGGCGAACACCCCGCCCGCGCGGTCCATCTCCCACGGCCCGGGCGTGGCGGAGACGAACACGCTGTCCGGCCGCATGGCGTCCCACTCCTCGAACTTGAGTGGGCGGTTGTCGATGCAGGAGGGCAGGCGGAAGCCGTATTCGGCCAGGGTGAACTTGCGGCGATAGTCGCCCCGGTACATGGCCCCGATCTGCGGCACCGTCTGGTGGCTCTCGTCGATGAACAAGAGGGCGTTGTCGGGGATGTATTCGAAGAAGGTCGGCGGCGGCTCACCCTCGCGCCGCCCGGTCAGATAGCGGCTGTAGTTCTCGATCCCGGCGCA
>JAYTWT010000275.1:0-6568 GCA_043743295.1 Alphaproteobacteria bacterium
GGCGGCATCTCTTCGATCTGCTGGAACATGCCGACCACCCGCTGGCGGTCGGCGGCCTTGATCGGGGCCAGCGAGAGCGAGCAGTTGCCGGGCACCACGCAGGTGATGCCGTGTTCCAACGCCGGTTTGGCCGCGCCGTCCCAAAGCAGTTGGACGTCGAAATGAGTGTGGGGATCGATGAAGCCCGGCGCGACCACGCGGCCCGTGGCGTCTACCTCGGTTCGACCCTCGCCCTCGACGCGGCCCACGGCGGCGATCTTTCCATCCTGGATCGCCACGTCGCCGATGAACCCCGGCGCGCCGGAGCCGTCGACCACCAGGCCGTTTCGCACGATCACATCGAACATCTAGAGACCCTCTACAATCCGCCGCCAGGACTGGCCGGCCAGGTCGTCCACATGGCTCGCGCCACAGGTCTTCATCAATTTAAGGCCGGTGTCTTCGTCCAACACGACTGGGCCTTCGACACCGTTGGAATGGCGCAGGCGGACGAGCAGTTCGGCCGCGCCGTCATGGCCCGCGACGATCTCGGCGCTGACGATGACGGCTTCGTCCATCAGGAGATCGGCGGTTCAACGAAGATCACGTCCGAGCCCAACAGCAGGCCCGCAGGCTTGCGCATGGCGAAGACGTGCAGGTTCCAACTTTTGATCTGGTCGGCGGCGCTTTCGACAGGCTCGTCCGGCAAGGCGCGTGCCGCCAGCGTCTCAAGCGTCTCGTCCGGCTGGGGCGTGACGAAGCGACGCTGGCGGCTAAGCGCCATTACAGCATCTCGACGATGATCGCCGGGGCCATGCCGCCCGCCGCGCACATGGTCACTAGGCCGCGCTTCAGGCCGCGCCGCTCCAACTCATCGACGATGGTGCCGATCAGCATCGCGCCGGTGGCGCCGATCGGGTGACCCAGAGCCATGGCACCGCCGTTCACATTGACCCTCTCGCGGTCCAGCTTGAGGTCACGGATAAACTTCTCGGCTACGACGGCGAAGGCTTCGTTGATTTCCCACAGGTCGATATCGTCAGGAGTCAGGCCGGCCTTCTTCAGAACCTTCAGCGCCGCCGGGACCGGGGCATTAAGCATCAGGGTGGGGCTGTCGCCCATGTTGGCCATGGCGACCACGCGGGCGCGGGGCTTCAAGCCATTCTTGCGGGCGTACTCGGGCGAAGCGAGCAAGACCGCTCCCGAGCCGTCGACCACGCCGGAGGAGTTGCCCGCGTGGTGGAAGTGTTTGATCTTCAGGTCGGGGTAAACCTGGTTGATCAGGCCCGCAAAGGTGGTGCCCTTGGCGTCCAGCGGCACATTGGCCATGGCCTCGAACGAGGCCTTCAGGGCCGAAAGGCCCTCCATCGTCGTCTGGGGCCGGGGGAATTCTTCGCGGTCGAGGGCCAGGGCACCGTCATCATGATAGACCGGCACCAGGGCGCGGTCGAAGTGACCGTTGCGGATGGCGTAGTCGGCGCGCTGCTGGCTGACCAGTGCGAGTTCGTCGAGGGCTTCCCGCGAGATACCTTCTAGAGTGGCAATGGCGTCGGCGCAGATGCCTTGGTGCGACTGCGGGTGCATGGCGCGCAGGTGCAGGTTGCCTGAGTCCATCAACATCGGGCCGGTTTCCGGGTCAGGCTTGGGCGCGCTGGACGAGGTGTAGGACATCATCTCGCAACCGCCGGCGATCACAAGATCTTCCATGCCCGACATGATCTGGGCGGCAGCCAAGTTGACGGCCGTGATGCCCGATCCGCAATAGCGATCCAGGGTGACGCCGCTGGCCTTGATATCGTAGCCGGCGTCGAGGGCGGCCATGCGGCCCATGTCGCCGCCTTGCTTGCCGCGCTGTGACGAGGTGCCCCAGATGATGTCGTCGACGTCGGCGGTGTTGAGGTTGTTGCGTTCGGCCAACGCCTTCAGGACTGCGGCGCCGAGACGTTGCGGGTGAAGGTCCGCCAGGGCGCCCTTGCCCACCTTGCCGATGCCGCGCGGGGTGCGGGCGCTGTCGATGATGTAGGCTTCGGTCATGGGGTGTCCTCGCGGGGTTGCTTGTGGTTTGCAGGCAAACTCGCGCGCGGACGCTAGGTCAGTCTAGGGGGGAAATGCGGGGGTTGTTGGGGGCGCTCAGATGGAACCGCAGAAAACGCGGAAAGGCGCGGAAGACGAGAACCACGAAAAGTACGAACAGGCACGAAAAGGTTCGCGCCGATTCAACCCCTAGGTGTCGTCCCGGTTTTGGCGGAGCCAAAGCATGCCCTTGGGCTGGCCAAAGGCCAGACCCGGGGGACCGGGACCCCCGACGGGGCGTCTGAGGATTGGGCACGGTGCCGCCGCCGCAGCCAATCACCCCGGAATGGCGCAGGGGGTCCCGGTCTTTCGCCTATGGCGAAAACCGGGATGAAATTTTTTGTTTGGAATGTGAGGCGGACTTAACCCGACGCCCGCCGCTTTCGGCGGCGCTCGGCGCGGTTCGGAGGGCGGGTTAGCGTGGCTCGCTCCGCCACTGGCCCCTGAGGCTCCGGCGGAGTCGGCTCAGGCCGTTCCAGAAACGCCTTCAGTTCGATGATCTCGGCGCTGACCTTGCGGTCTGGGTCGAGGGCGGGTGTGCGGGCGATGATGCGCTCCAGGGCGCAGACCCGGCCCAGCGGGTCCATCGGGAAACTGTCACGCTCGACGTCGCGTTCGCGCTCGCGTTCCATGGGTTCGGAGCGGGTGGCCGGTTCTGCGCGTTCAGGGGTCTCGGCACGCTGCCGAAAAGGCTGGTCCGCAACCCGGGCGAAGGCCATCAGCCGCAGGTCGAGCGCAATGCTCAGACGTAAGCCACGGCCTAGATCACTGAACACCTCGACGGCTTCCAAGAACGCCTGACCCTTAGCGGCCATCGTCCGCGCATAGGCCACGTCCAGCACCCCCGAAGTCATCTCGGTGAGATGCATCAGTGTGGTGCGGTGGGCCGAGATGGCAGAGGCCGTGGACATGCAGTGAAAAGAACATAATAGGAACTATCAGTCAAGCCTGATTTTGTGCGAGTTGCGGTTACAGGTTATCGTGTCGCCATCCACCACCCATGATCACCGCGCTTTAACTGGGCGCCTCGGTCATCGATTCCACAGCCTCTCCGCCAGCACCCCCACCCGCGCCTCGATGGCTTCGGCAGCGCCTAGGCAGAGGTCTTCGCGGTAGCGGCTGCTGATCAGTTGGACGCCGACCGGGGCGGCGCCGATCAGGCCGATGGGGGCGACCGCGACGGGCAGCCCCAGCACGCTGACCGCGGCGTTGAAGCGCAGGTCGTTCCAGAAGATTTCGCGGACGGCGGCGTCGCCCTTGAGGTCGGCGTCAAAGGCGGGGGTGGGCTTGACCGAGACCGGGGCCAGGATCACCGGCCAGGTTTCCAAAAACGCCAGCCATTCGCGTAGCAAGCGGCTACGATAGGCCACGGCCTGCATGTAACCCGCATGGTCCAGGATGGTGGCCATATGCAAGATGCCCTCCAGCGCCCCTATGAACGGGCGCGAGCCCAGTTCGCGCATCTGGGGCGCTTGGAGCAGGGTAATCTCGGTGGAAATCAGGTTGGCCCAGAGCTGGAAGGTGGCGTCGAGCTGGGGCAGTTCGATATCCTCGACCTCATAGCCGGCGTCAGCGAGGTGGGCGGCGGCTTGGTCGATCAGGCGGAGCACGCGCGGGTCGGTGTCCATGTCCGGCGGAATGATCGCCTTGGCGATGCGGCGGGGGACGGGCGGGCCCTCAAGCGGGGCGGGGACCCACCAGGGATCGCGGACGTCGCGGCGGCTCATCACGTCCAGGGCGAGGCGCGCGTCAGCGACGGTGCGGGTGAGGGGCCCTTGGACTGACATCAGCTGGGCCATCGGCGGGCGCTCGACTAGGGCGCTCGGGTTGTAGGCCGGTATGCGGCCGAGCGTGGGCTTGATCGTCACCACGCCGTTGCAGAAGGCCGGCCAGCGTAGGGAGCCGCCGATGTCATTGCCCTGCGAGATACTGGTGATACCGGCGGCGACCGAGGCCCCCGCCCCACCGGATGAGCCGCCGCAGGTGATCGCCGGGTCCCAGGGATTGAGCGTTAGGCCGTGCAGGGGATTGTCAGTGAAGCCGCGCAGCGAGAACTCGGGCGTATTGGTCATACCCAGGATGATCGCGCCTGCCTCGCGGAAGTTAGCCACCAGGGGGGCGTCGTTGGTGGCGATCATGTGCTGAAGGCCGGGCACGCCGTTGGAGTTGGCCTGGCCCTTAACGTCGATGTTGATCTTGATGGTGATGGGAACGCCGTGGAGCGGGCCGAGGTTTGCGCCATCGGCTTGGGCCTGGTCGGCGGCGCGGGCGGCGATCAAGGCGCTCTCGCTCAAGTCCACCACAACGGCGTTGATCGCCGGATTGACGGCACCTAGGCGCGCGATCTGGGCGGTGACCACCTCTTCGGTCGAGGCTTGGCCGGCGCGGATGGCCGCAGCCGTCGTCACGGCAGACCATCGCCAGATTTCGCTCGCGGTCATGTTTGCGCCCCCACACGCTTACATCGGGGTGAAGGGCGGCCTGCGTCAACTCGCTCGCGGCGGGGTCAGGTCTGCGAATGCGGCGGGCAGGAGGCGGGCCAGGAGGTTGGCGACGGTATCCTGGGCCCCTTCGTCGGCCAGCAGATCCTGGCGAACTTCTAGTTCAAGGTAGTCCAGGCCGCGCCCGATGGCGTGGTGGGGGATGGTGAAGTCCACAAGGTCCATCCGGTAGGGCTCATTGTCGCCGACTACCCCGTGGTCCGGCTCGGCGCGCAGCCGCGCCAGCACCGCCTCGGAGAAAGCGCTGTCGCCCAGATGCAGGACGCCGAACCGCCAAGGTCGGGCGAATTGGGCCATCACCGGCGTGAACGAGTGTAGCGCGATCACGACGGTCGGCAGTCGCAGTGCCGCGCGCGCGTCGAGTTCCCCGGTTATTCTTGCGTGATATGGCGTGAAGACTTGAGCGATCCGCGCTTCGCGCTCGACGGGGGAGAGGTCTTGGTTGCCGGGAATGGGCGACCCGTCGCTGATCTCTGGGATGCTGTCTGCCCGCGACGGGTCGCGGTTGCAGTCGATGACCAGACGTGAATAGCGCTGGGCAATGAAGGGTGCGTTCAGGAGGTCGGCTAGCCGCCGACCCAGACCGGCAACGCCGATATCCCAGGCGATGTGCCGGGCCAGATCGTGCTGTTCCAGCCCAAGGTCATGCAGATGGGGCGGAATGTCGCGGCCAGCATGGTCGCCCAGCAGCAGAAAGGGCGATGGGGCGCCCGAATTCGTAACAATCGCAGGCTGAGTCTCGCCTGCGGAGCGTGCGCCGGTGGCGGCCGGCCCGGAATCGATGGAGCTTGGGTTCAATGTCGATCGTCTCCATCCGCCACGTGACCACAGGCCGCTGCCGCACACCGGCGAGGTTCCGCGCGCATCGGGTGATGTAGCGGCCATAGGTGAGCTTTGACCAGCGTGTGCTGTCGGCCAGCCTGTCGACGGCACCCTCCGCGTCGGAAAACAGGACTCCGTCCGGGTCGCCGACGTGATCGATCTGCGGGCGGCGCTGCCTCTGCACGGGCGTTGGCGTGGTCAGGCGTCGGATTTCCTGGGCATGGAGGTGGAAGTCGACGTGCAAGTGGCTGCTGCGACGCAACCTCAGGCGCTGCGAAGAGTTTCGCAGAGGTAAGTCGACTTCGAGGACCCTTAATGCGCATCCAGTGTGGCTATGAGATCACCTATGAGTGTCCGGCGCCGACGCCGATGCTACTGATGCTCAATGTGCGCCCCGAGCGGCTCTCCGATCTGGAGACACCGGACGTCATCCACAGCAATCCGCCGATCAATCTGCGGCAATACCGCGACCAGTTCGGCAACCTCTGCAGCCGCATTCTGGCGCCGGCAGGCCGGTTCACGCTGCACGCCGACTTCGTGATCCGCGATTCAGGCCTGCCGGACGAGGTGTTTCCTGACGCGACGCAGGCGTTCGTGGACGAACTGCCGGATGACGTCATCGTTTTCCTGCTCGGCTCGCGATACTGCGAGACTGAGGAGTTGAACGAACTGGCCTGGAAGCTGTTCGGCGATATTCCACCGGGTTGGGCGCGGGCACAGGCGATTGTGACCTATGCGCACCGGCGGATCACTTTTGGCTACAAGGATGCCCGCCCAAACAAGACGGCGACCCAGGCACACGACGAGCAACGTGGAGTCTGTCGTGACTATGCGCACTTGGCGATCACGCTCTGTCGCTGCATGAATATTCCGGCGCGCTATTGCACGGGATACATGGGCGACATTGGTATCCCGGTCGACGGCGTCATGGACTTCAGCGCCTGGATGGAGGTCTATCTCGGCGGCCAGTGGCGCACGATGGACGCCCGTCATGACAAGCCTAGGATCGGCCGGGTCATGATGGCGCTGGGGCGGGATGCCACAGACGTGGCGATCATCACGAATTTCGGTCCTGCAGAACTCGCCGGTTTCAAAGTGATCAGCGCCGAGCTGCCCGATCCGCCAATGACGATCGGCCGGGAGCCACATTACGCTGCGGGAGTTTGACAGCCGTCGCGTTGGCGGAGGCCGGA